>NZ_JBDPMC010000057.1:0-43635 GCF_039871625.1 Micromonospora sp. B11E3
CGGCTTACCCGTCTCCCGCACGATCCGCACAGCGCCCTCACGGAACTCCCGGTCGAACCGTCTCCTCGTTTCAGCCATGACCATCTATCCCCTTAGGTCCGGCCTCCACGCTATCGGGGGAACCTCAACGCCGTCGAGGATGCCCACCGCGTCGGTGCCCGGGGTGACAACGAGCTTGCGGGTGAGGGTGTAGGAGCCACCCGCCGGCACGTCGACGTTGAACCGACTCATCACCCAGTTGCCCGCGGCGTAGACGTCGAAGGCGCTGGCCGGCGTACCGTAGACGAGACCGAAGACCTGCGGGTCGGTCCCGGTCATGCCGATGTACGGCTTGGTCGGGGCGTACGCCGCCGTCGCGCCCGGCGTCACGATGCCGGCGCCCGGGATGACACTGGTCTGGCCGGCTGCGTCGTGGTCCATCGCGTCGCCGGTCCACACGTTGAGTGGTGCCGAGCCGGAGTTGCTCAGGTCCGTCGAGACCGTGGCGAAGGTGTCGCCCGGCTTCAGCGTGTAGGTCGTCGTCGCCGTCAGACCCGTGAAGCCCTTGACCGGCCCGGACACCCGGACGACGGCCTTGTCGCCGGTCGCCTGGACGATCTGGACGTCGGTCGCCGTCACCGACCGGATGTCCCACGCGCTACCGTCGGTCGGCTGGGTCGCCGAGACGTAGGGCAGGTTGATCCAGTCGAGCTGGTCGGCCATGCCGCGGACGGCGATGTCGACCGGCTTGCCGCGGGTGCCACCGGAGAGCTGCGAGTCGTTGTAGGCGTCGGCGATCGCCATCGAGAGCTTGTCGTTCTCGAGCATGACGTCGCCGTGGCCCGCCTCGACCAGACCCGAGCCGATCTGCTTGCCGTAGCTCGCCTCGACCGTGACCGGGCTCAGCGCGATGTCGGCGGCGCCGCTGCCCGCCGCCGGTACGGTGACCGTGCCGGTGGCCGTCTGGTAGCCCAGCTTGGACACCCGGACGTCGTACTGACCGGTCGGGGCCTTGACGAGATACTTGCCCTGGGCGTCGGTGCTCGTGGTCGCGACCACCGTGCCGGCCTGCTCGAGGGCGACCCGGGCACCGGAGACGGCGGCGCCGCCTGCGGTGATCGTGCCGGCCGCGCGAGCGGCGTCCGGGACGGCCGCGTCGTGCAGGTCGATCTCGTCGGCCCACTTCTCGATGTTGCGGGTGGGGTCGCCACCGGCGGTCGCGTAGTCGGTCAGGTGGTAGAAGCTGAACTGCTTGGTGGCGCCGGGCGCCATCGTGGCGTCGTAGTAGAGACCCTCGACGTAGCCGTACGCACCGACCGCGGTCGGCGTGTCCAGCGCCCACGCGAGACCATGGGCGGCCTGGCCGTTCGTGGTGGCCGCGTCCGCACCGACGTAGACGTAGTTCCCGGTCCAGCCCGAGGTCTTCAGACCCGGGTTGATGCCGCTGAACCCGGGGATCCGGCCGTTGTCGACCGAGCTGTCGGGGTCGATCATGTAGTTGAAGTAGCCCTGGTAGCCCGTCGTGCCGGTGTTGGTCAGCTTGACCGTCATCTTCACGATCGGAGCGTCGGGCAGGGTCTCGTAGCGGACCTGCGCCTTGATCGCCGGGTTTGCCCGGTACTGACCGTTGCCGACCACGGCAGCGCCGTCGACCGCGAGGTCGGGCAGGTCGAGCTGGTCGTTCGGCCGGTCCCACGAGTCGGGCGGCGTGAGACTCGGACGCAGCAGCATCTCGGCCCAGTCGAGGGTCTCGGCGCCGTTGGCGTCGTTGAGCATGAGGTCCGACAGCGCCCCCTGGCCCAGACCGCCGGCGCCGTTGTTGCCGCCGACGTACGGCGTCACGGACGCCCGGATCTTGTCGTTGGCCAGGTAGTAGTATTCCTTGCCGGTGACGACGTCCGTGCGTGTGCTGCCGTTGCCGTAGTCCGGCGCGTACGTCGACTTGCCGGCGACCGGGCGGGTCACCTTGATCAGCTTCAAGTCGGCCGTCGCGTTGCCGGTGGTGCCGACCGTGACGCTGGCCGCCGAGCGGTCGTCGGCGATCAGGCCGCGCTTGGCCGCCGTGACGGTCCAGGTCGACGCCGGCAGGCCGATCCGGTAGTGGCCCTGGGCGTCGGTGCTTGTCACCGCGGTGTCCTGACCGGCGGCGACGGCGGTGACCTTCGCGCCGGCGATCGGAGCGCCCGTCTCCGGGTCGCTGACCGTGCCGGCCACGGTCGTCCAGCGCTGCGCGGACTCGCCGCCCGGCACGTAGGCGTAGAGGTTGCCGTCCCAGGCGCCCGTCACGACGGTGTTGCCGCTGACGGCCGGGCCGGCGCCCACCCAGGTGCCGATCTCGTGGCTCCAGAGGATCTGGCCGGTGTCGGTGGCCAGGGTGTAGAACCTGCCGTTGTTGGCGCCGACGAAGAGTGTGTCGCCGGCCACGACCGGGCTGGACATGACGCCACCGTGGTAGACGTCGCCGGGCAGCACCCGCTCCCAGAAGACGTTGCCGGTCTGGGCGTCGAGGGCGACGACGGCGCCGCTCGGGAAGCCCATGTAGACGACGCCGTCCTTGACGGCCGCGGCGCTCGGGGTCGAGCCGCTCGAGACGAGCGAGGAGCGCGAGCTCCGGTAGGTCCACAGCGTCGCGCCGGTCTTGGCGTCACGGGCGGCGATGCCGTTGTTGGCGCCGATGAAGACCTTGCCCTCGGCGGCGGTCGGTACGCCGTCCTGCCAGCTGCCGAGCGACTCGACCCCGGTCCACTTGCGGGCTCCGGTGGCCAGGTCGTAGGCGAGCACGCGGTCGGCGGTCTGGTTGCCGACGTACACGGTGCCGTCCATGACGGCGGGCGTGCCGTCGCTCATGGTCGCGCCGGACATCGGGGCGGCCCAGATCTCCTGGCCGGTCTTGGTGTCGAGCGCCTTGAGGACGCCCTGGCTGCCGATGCCGTAGCGGGTCTGATAGGGCCACAGCACGGTGTGGCCGGAGACGGCCGGCGAGTAGTAGCCGTAGGTGCGCTGGTTGTTCGGGGCCGGCGCCTGCTCGGGCACGGCCTTCCAGCGCAGCTCGCCGGTCACCGCGTCCACGGCGTAGAGCTCCGAGCCGAGGGTCGGCGCGAAGATCAGGCCGTCGCCGTAGGCGAGGCTGCCGTGGATCGACTGTGGCACCTCGAAGTTCCACAGCTCCTTGCCGTTCTTGAGCTGGACGGCGTGGACCCGGCTGTTGCCGTCGCCGTTCTCGTCGCGGGTGCCCGCGTAGACGACGCCCTCGTGGATGACCGGCGAGCCGGTGAGGAAGGTACCGTCGGTGCGGAAGCTCCACGCGAGGCGGCGACCCGGCTCCTGCGCCGGGGCCACACCAGAGTGGGCCTCGTCGCCGTGGTGCTGGGTCCAGTCGGCGCCGGCGACGGACTGCAGCGCGGGCTCGCCGGTCAGCATGAAGTCGGCGGACTTGGTCCACGTCTTGCCGGCCGCGTCGACGACCTTCACCTCGACGGTGTGCTTGCCGACGGTCTGCAGGTTCTCCGGCAGGTTGCTCTGCCAGGTGAACTCGCCGCTGTCGTGCAGCGGCAGCCAGATCTTCGAGCCGTCGATGCGGTAGCGGGCCGAGACGACCTCGTCGCCGGTGTCGTAGGCGTTGACCTGGATGCCCGGGAAGCCGGCGGCCGGGACGGCCGTGCCCGGGGCGGGGTTGACGATGGTGAGGTGCTCGTTCTCGCCGTACATCCGGAACGGGTTGTCGAAACCCGGACCCGCCATGTGGATGTAGCGGAAGCCGCGGGGCGCGTTGTCGATCGTGTAGGAGCTCGACACGGTCTGGATGTGCTTGGCGGTCGAGGCGAACGCCGAGTGGTTCTCGACGTGGTTGGAGTGCTCGTGGCCGACCAGGATCAGCTGCGCCTGGTAGTGCTCGAGCACGTCGCCGAAGGCGTCGTACGTCGACGGCGAGCCGAACGGGACGTTCATCGGCTGGTGGGCGAGGACGACGACCTCGATGTCGTTGGTCGGGTCGTCGTCGAGCGGAACGCTCGCGGCGAGGTCGTCCTTGAGCCAGTTCAGCTCCTCGTCGAACGGCGCCGAGCCGTTGTTCTCGAGCACCACGAAGTGCCGGTTGCCGTAGTTGAACGAGTACCACTCCGGACCGACGTTCTTGCGATAGTTGTCGATCTTGTCCGCGTACGCCGACCCGCTCGCGTACTCGTGGTTGCCGACGGCCGGCCACACCCCGACGGCCGACTGCTGGGTGCCGCGGCGATACGTGTCGAACTGCCCCTGGCTGGCGTCGTTGGTGAGGTCGCCGCTGACCGCGATGAAGCGCAGGTCGGTGCCCGTGGAGTTGATCTCGCGAATCTGGTCGGGCAGCTGTGCGTTGACGTGCGGGTCGGCGATGTTGGCCCAGGAGAAGGTGTCGCCGTCGGAGAGTTCGTCACGGACGAGCGCGAAGTCCGCGGTCGGCGTAGCGTCGTCGGCGAGCTGGCCGAGGTTGGCCCAGAACATCGGCTCCTGGTACTGGTCCAGGCCGAACCGGTAGCCCCGCGGCTGGCCGGCCCACACGATGTCCGTCTTGCGACGGTCGGTGGAGATCGTCAGCGAGTAGGAGCCGTCGGCGGCGGTCGTGGTGGCGACCTTGCCGTCGGAGACGCGCACGCCGGCCAGGCCGACCTCGTCGGGGTTGTGCTGACCGTCGCCGTTGGCGTCGACGTACACGACGCCGCTGACGGTGGCCTCCGGCGGGTCGATGGCGGCCGCCGCGTACGACGTGAGCGGGCCCGCCACGACGCTGGCGGCGAGCCCCAGCGTGGTGGTGTACAGGACGACGCGCAGGCGCGCGCGTGTCCAGGTGAACGCGGACATCGGGATCCTTCAGGGTGGGGGGGGAGGTGGATGTCAGGTCAGGAGCGGGGAGCGTTCGACGAACCAGACCAGACCGGCACCGGCGACGGCGACGGTCGCCGCGACGGTGCCGAGCGTGAGGGCGCGAGCGGCGACCGGCGTGGTCGCGGCCCTGCGCAGGAACAGCAGCGCCGGGAAGGTGAGCGCGATGGTCGCCAACTGGGCGAGTTCGATGCCGACGTTGAAGGAGACCAGGTCGGCCAGCGTCGAGGCCGACAGCGGCCCGTCGACGCTGAGTACGCCCGCGAAGCCGAGCCCGTGCAGCAGCCCGAAGCCGAAGACCACGGGCAGCCGGTGGCTCGTCCTCGGCGAGAGCAGGTTGTCGAGCGCGACGAACGCGATCGACAGCGCGATGAGCGGCTCGACGATCCACCCGGCCACGCTGACCCAGCCGATCGCGGCCAGCACCAGGGTCATCGAGTGTGCGACCGTGAAGGCCGTGGCGACCTCGACGACGTCGCGCAGCCGCTTCGCGCCCAGCAGCAGCGCCAGCAGGAACAGCACGTGGTCGAGCCCGAAGAGCAGGTGCTCCGCCCCGAGCCGGACGAACCGCGGGATCTCGCGGAGCAGGTCGGTGCGCCCCACCGTGACGCTGGTGCGGGCGGCGTCGAGCAACGTCGAACCGCGGCGGCCGTCGATATCGTAGGCCACCACCGTGGTGGTGTCGTCGATGACGCCGTCGGAGGCGCGGAAGATGCCGCTGCGGACCGTGAGCGCGCCGGACGCCGGGCAGTCGTAGGCGAGCGCGACCCGCACCGCGCCGGAGTCAGCGAGTTCGACGCGGGCGTCGTCCTCAACGGTGCACCCGATCGAGCCGCGGCTCAGCCACAGCCGCCCGCCGACGTACGCCGCCACGTCGCTCGCGTGCGCGTCCAGCGACCTGCGCCGCACCTCGGTCGGCACCTCGGCGGCCGCGCCGTCCACGCTGACCGCGTCCGGGCTCAGGGCACCGTCGAGACTCAGCAGCCGGGCGAGGACGTCGTACTCCACGTCGACGACAGCCGCGACACCGTCGCCCTGGCTGCGCAGGTCCACCGCGACCGAGGTCGCGCGGACGTGCGCCCGCGCCGGAGCAGCGACGAGGAGCACGGCGACAAGGGCGGCAAGGAACGCCAGTACACGCACAGGCAGGCACTTCCGTCGTGGGGGGAACGGCGGTCGTTTCCCAACCCTGCAGTGCTCGCTCCATACCCGGCAACTCGATACGGTCCCCTTTCACCGAACCTTCCGCTGCTGGTCACCCACCGGCCGAAAGCCGGGTTTCTGGGCGTCGAAAGCCGGGTTCTGGGGCCCGGGTACGAGGCCCGCGTCCGAAGCCAAGCCGGGTGGGCCCGGAGGCGATCCCGACGCCCAGGGCGCACCCGCCCGAGTTGAGCATGACGTCGTCGACGTCGGCGGCGCGGCTCAACAGCAACTGACCGAGCTCGATAAGCAGCGACGCGGCCGCCGAGGCGGCAGGCGGTTTCGGTGTGCGGGCGCAGCAGCAGGGCATCGAGAACGATGTCCTTGGCGCCGCTGCAGACGGCGACGGCTCACAGTCGCCCCCCGCCTCGGCGATAACCGGGGCCATGTCCGTTGAGCGTTTGAACATGGACGAGCGCGTCGACCAGCCCAGAGGTGCACAGTGTTCACCAGCTGAGGCTGGCCGCCACCGGCAGGTGGTCGCCGCCGGTGGCCGGCAGCACCCAGGAGCTCTCCGGCTTCACGCCGCGGACCAGGATCTGGTCGATCCGCACCACCGGGAACTTCGCCGGCCAGGTGAAGCCGAAGCCGTTCCCGGCCTCGCCCTGCGCCGAGCGCAACTGCGAGGTGATGCTGGCGAGCGCGCGGTCGTCCATGGTGCCGTTCAGGTCGCCGAGCAGCACCACCCGCTCGTTCCGCTCGGCGGCAATGGCCTCGCCGAGCGCCTGCGCGTTTCTGTCCCGATGGGCCGTCCAGAAGCCCGCCCTGGGATTCACCCGCACGGACCCCAGGTGGGCCACATACACCGCCAGCGGCCCCTGGTCCGTGGCCACCGTGGCGCGCAGCGCCCGGTTGTAGGCCATCTTGATGTCGACCGGCTTGGTGGCCGCCAGCGGCCCGGCATCCATCTGGATGTCGACCGGCTGAGTGTCCGACAGCGGCAGCTTGCTCCACAGCCCGACCGTGCCCCGCACCGTGTGGTGCGGGTACGCCTTCGCCAGCTCCTTCTCGTACGTGCCCGTGGCCTGCGGGGTCAGCTCCACCAGGGCCAGCACGTCCGCACCGGAGGCGGCCAGGTCGCGGGCAGTGCCGGCCGGGTCGGAGTTGTCGGCGTGGACGTTGTGCTCGGCCACGGTGAGGTCGCCGCCCGGGCGGGACCTGTCTCCAAGCAGCCCGCCGAAGAGGTTCAGCCACACCACAGCCGGCAGCAGCAGCGCGGCCACCGCGGAGGCGGAACGACGCCACAGCGCCCCGATCAGCAGTACGGGGATGAACAGGCCGAACCACGGCAGGAAGGTCTCCACCAGGCTGCCGAGGCCCCCGCGGTCCGTGATCTGCGCGTGCAGCAACAGGATCAGGCCGAGCAGCAGCGCCAGCGCCGCGAGCACCAAGCCGCGCTTCCAGGGGCTCGGCCGCAAGACGGCGCGTATCGCCCGGCGGATGCGCACGCGCCAAGTCCCGGCACCGGCATCCCGGCGGCCGGCGTCGCCCTGCCCGGTACCCGCCGTGTCCACCTGCGTCATCGTCTGCCCCCGCTCACCGCCGGTCACCGCTACATCCTATTTTGATCAACGGGTTGTCCGGGTGAGATCACCGAGGCGCACAAATGGAGGCCGGGTATGCGCCGAGTTTCATCCACGGCAACCGCTGATCCCATCGGCGGCAATCTCCGGCCCGGAGTCTGGCTGCCGTGACGTACACATTGAACGCCATGGTCGCCGTGGGTGCCGTCGTCGCCGCGCTGCTCGCCCCGCCCCACGCCAGCGCCGCCACCACACAACCCGCTGTCGTGACCACCGACAACGAAACCCCGGTCCTGTACGACGACGAGGCTGGCGGGAACGCTTCCGGTGACGACCCGGCCATCTGGGTCCACCCGGCGGACTCCCGGAAGTCAATGGTGATCGTGACGGCCAAGGAGGGCGGCCTCCGGGTCTACGACATGGGCTCGCGGGAGCTCCAGTCGCTGCCCGCCACCGAGGCACCGCGGATCGACACCGCCGTCGGTCGCTACAACAACGTCGACATCGCGTACGGCGTCAGCCTGGCGGGTCGCACGGTCGATGTCGCCGTCGTCTCGGACCGCTACAACGACCAGCTCCGGTTCTTCGTCATCAACCCGGCCGGTGCTACGGCGCGTACCCCGCTGGTCGAGGTCACCGCAGCCGACCAGAACTTCCTCTTCAACCCCGACCGTGCGGCCGTAGACGAGGAGCACACCGCGTACGGCCTCGCCATCTGGCAGCCGCGGCCCGGTGAGTCGTACGCCGTCGTCACCCAGGAGGGGGCGACGACCGTCGCGACCGCCCGGATCGTCGAGATCGGCGGCAAACTCGGCTACACGGACATCCGACGGCTCACCATGCCGGGCACCTTCCGGCTGCCCGACGGGACGACCTGGGTTCCCTGCGAAGAGCCGGGTGTGCTGCCGCAGTTCGAGGGCGTCGCAGTGGACCAGGCGTCGGGCGTGCTCTACGCCGCGCAGGAGGACGTCGGCCTGTGGCGGCTGCAGCTGCCGCTGGGCTCGGCCAGCCAGCCGACGCTCATCGACCGGGTGAAGGACTTCGGGATCCACGACGTCTACGACAGCGAGACCGAGGAATGCCAGCCGGTCGACCCGAACGCCAAGGGCTACGGCGGAAACCTGCTCACGGCCGACGCCGAAGGCGTCGACATCTACTACGGGCCGGGCGCGAGCGGGTACGTCCTCGTGTCGAGCCAGGGCGACGACACGTTCGTGGTCTACGAGCGCCAGGGCGCGAACGAAGCGTTGGGCAGCTTCCAGGTCAAGGGCGTCGACGGCGCCGACGACATCAACGGCTCCGACGGCCTCGCCGTGACGAACCGCCCCGTCGGCGACTACCGGCAGGGCCTGCTCGTCACGCACGACGAGCCGGAAACCGGGCCCGACGTTGACGACGAGCGCGACGCCACGAACTTCTCCTACGTCTCGTGGGGTGACATCGCGGGTGCGATGTCGCTGACCGTGGACATCCGGACCGGAAACGATCCGCGCTTCCGCTGAGCTGAGCCGCCCGCAAGCGCGAAACGGCCTGCTCCAGATCCCCTGGAGCAGCCCGTTTCGGAGCAGGCCGTTTCGCGTGTGCATCGAGCTCGGGATGTTCGCCGGCATCGGCGATGCCGCATGTCTCCGGGTTTGACACGCCCGGCTGTCACATTGCCGTCCACCGATCGCCAAGCGGCCGCCGCGCATCGTTCACCTCACGCTTGGCCGCCAGATAGCAAACCACTCCTAACGTTCTCTGTACCCGATTTCGAGGAGGATTCATGGATCGGCGCACACTACTGAGGGCAACGGTCGCCGGAGCAGGTGGATTGGTCCTGCCATTCACGGCATGGTCCACAGCGTACGCGGCACCGGCACAGAACGCCGCCAGCCCCTACGGCCCACTGCAGGCCGCCGACGCCAACGGCATCCAACTGCCGGCTGGCTTCACCAGCCAGATCATTGCGCGGTCCGGCCAGGTAGTGCCCGGCACATCGTACGTCTGGCACAACGCGCCGGACGGTGGCGCCGTGATCGCGAACGGCACCGGCTGGATCTACGTGTCCAACGCCGAGACCAGTGCCACGTCGGGCGGTGGCGCATCGATGATTTCGTTCAACTCCAGCGGCCAGATCACCGGCGCCTCCCGCATCCTGTCCGGCACCGACAACAACTGTGCCGGTGGCAAGACCCCGTGGAACACCTGGCTGTCCTGTGAAGAGATCAGCCTCGGCCGCGTCTGGGAGACCTATCCCCTGGGCGGAACGGCCGTCGTACGCCCGGCTATGGGCCGGTTCAAGCACGAAGCCGCCGCCGCCGACCCGGTCCGCAAGGTCATCTACCTGACCGAGGACGAAACCGACGGTCGGTTCTACCGCTTCGTCCCAACTACCTGGGGCGACCTTTCCACCGGCACCCTGCAGGTCCTCGTGGCCGGTACCGCAACGTCCGGCACATACACGTGGGCCACCATCCCCGACCCGGACGGGTCGCCCAAGGCCACCCGCAAACAGGTCTCCGGCGCCAAGGTCTTCAACGGTGGGGAAGGTTGCCACTACGCCAACGACACCGTCTGGTTCACCACCAAGGGCGACAACCGGGTCTGGCAGGTCAACCTCACCAACAACACCTACGAACTGGCCTACGACGACAGCCTGGTCAACCCAGGCCCCGCCCCGCTCACCGGCGTCGACAACGTCACCGGCTCGACGTTCGGAGACCTCTACGTCGCCGAGGACGGCGGCAACATGGAGATCTGCATGATCACCCCAGACGACACGATCTCGGTGTTCCTACGAATCAACGGACAGAGCTCGTCGGAAATCACCGGCCCCGCCTTCACCCCCGCCGGCGACCGGCTCTACTTCTCGTCCCAGCGCGGCACAACGGGCTCCTCGTCCGGCGGCATCACCTACTGCGTGACCGGACCATTCCGCACCTGACCCCGCAATTCCCCGGCAACGTCGTGAGGGTGTCTGACCCGACCTGTCTGGTGTAGACGCGCCCTTGCTCGTGGCAGCAAAGCGGGCATGACCGGTTCAGATGATCATCGAGGGGTCTCTACGCCTTGTTGATCGTTCGAAACAAGTCATGCCCGCCTGCCATCATCACCGATCTCGTCTGTGTCAAACGCGCCGGCTGTCACCGTGCCCGAACCGCTGCCGGGATCTCGCTGCCACCGGCGTGGTCAACAACGCGTGGCGCAACAGCGCGGTGGAGGACTGGCACGCCGGCGACGGGCCACCCATCGACGGCGACATGCTCCGCATCAAATCACGAACCTGCTGGCGGGTACGGCAGATCATCCGGCGCTGCCGCCATGAGGTGGACCTGGCAGCAGATGCCGCCACTGGGCAGCTTGACGACGTTAGCGTGGACGATCGGGATTGGCGGGCCGTACGGATCTGGCGCTGGTTGGTCAACTCGCAGCGCCTGCTGCCGGGTGGCTTGCGGCTTGTCGAGATCGCCGGCGACGACCTCGCGGAATACAGCGACATGTCGCCGGAGTGTTGGGCGGGCGGGCAGTCGCAGCCGAGGAACGGGGTGGCCGACACTCCGCCTGGCGCGCCGCGGCACACGGTGGGCTGGCGTGCCGCCATCGGTGGGACACGCCGACCTGGCCCAGCCTGGTCGACGGTTTCGTCACCGTCTTTGACGAGCCGTCGCATCGGCACTGGGGTCCCGACGGCCAGCGGCACCGACGTCCTCGGCGTCGACGCGACGGCGACGGCGACGGCGACGGCGACGGAACAGCTTGATCATCGCTTCACTCTTGCCTAGATGCTTTTCGAAGCAGGAACCACATTGCACTCTGTTTCGAAATCTGCCAACCTAGAGGAATGTCGAAACAAGCGCTGCCGGTGGTGGATCTCAACGCGGTCGCCTGCTGCTCCCCCATCGCGGCCAGCCCGATGGACGCCGATCAGGCAGCGGTGGTCGCGCCGATGTTCAAGGCCCTGGGTGACCCGGTCCGGCTGCGACTGATGTCGATGATCGCTTCGGTGCCGGAGATCTGCGTCTGCGACCTGACCCCGGCGTTCGACCTGTCCGGGCCGACCATCTCCCACCACCTCAAGCTGCTGCGGGAAGCCGGCCTGGTCGACTCCGAGCGCCGCGGCACCTGGGTGTGGTACCGGGTGAAGCCGGAGGCGTTCCGGCAGCTCGGCTCGCTGCTGGAGATGTCCATCACCCCGGCCGCCGGTGGCACCGCGTGAGCCTCACCCTGGCCCGGCGGGCATCGGCGGAATTCGCCGGCACCGCCCTGCTGGTCGCCGCCGTGGTCGGCTCCGGGATCGCCGCCGCCCGGCTCTCCCCCACCGACGTCGGCCTCCAGCTCCTGGAGAACGCGATCGCCACCGCCCTCGCGTTGGGCGCGCTGATCCTGACCTTCGGCCCGGTGTCCGGCGCGCATTTCAATCCGGTCGTCTCCGCCGTCGACTGGTGGCTCGGCCGCGGCGCCGGCACCGGCACCGGCCTGACCGGACGCGACCTCGCCGCCTACACCGCCGCCCAGATCGGTGGCGCGATCACCGGAGCGGCCCTGGCTGACCTGATGTTCGGGCTACCCGCCGTGGCCTGGTCCCGCACCGACCGCACCGGTGGGAACCTGTGGCTGGCCGAGGTTGTAGCCACCGCCGGCCTCGTCGTCCTCGTCTTCGCCCTCGCCCGCAGCGGCCGCACCTCCGCCGCACCGGCCGCAGTAGGCGCCTACATCGGCGCGGCCTACTGGTTCACGTCCTCGACCTCCTTCGCCAACCCCGCCGTAACCATCGGCCGGGCCTTCACCGACACCTTCGCCGGCATCGCCCCCACCTCGGTGCCCGGCTTCATCGCCGCCCAACTCGTCGGCGGCCTGATCGCCATCGCCGCCCTCAACGCCTGGTACCCCCACGCCGCCGACTCCGCCGACGCTGTCGTCGTGCCGCACCTTGCCCAGGAGAATCGATGACCGCTCCCGCCAGCACCACCGGCATCACCATCACCGCAACGGGCGAACAGCACCCCGACGCCGTGCTCGACATCTACCGGCTCGGCATCGCAACCGGCCACGCCACCTTCGAAACGGAGCCACCGACCTGAGAGCGGTTCACCGCGACCCGGCTGCCAGACCATCGCTGGGTGGCCGTCGACTCCGCCGGCCGGGTCCTCGGCTGGGTGGCCTACTCGGCCGTGTCCGACCGGTACGTCTACGCCGGGGTGGTCGAGCACTCCGTCTACGTCCACCCCGACACCCACGGCCGAGGAGTCGGCCGGCTCCCGCTCGACGCCCTGATCGCCTCCACCGAGCAGACCGGCATCTGGACCATCCAGTCCAGCATCGTCCCCGAGAACACCGCCAGCCTCGCCCTACACACCGCCTGCGGATTCCGCACCGTCGGCACCCGCGAACGCATCGGCCGCCACCACGGCACCTGGCGCGATGTCACCCTCATCGAACGCCGCAGCCCCACCATCACCTGACAGGAACCCACAGATGAGCGACAAGCCCACCGTCCTGTTCGTCTGCGTCCACAACGCCGGCCGCTCCCAGATGGCCGCCGGCTGGCTACGCCACCTCGCCGGCGACACCGTCGAGGTCCGCTCCGCCGGCTCCGCACCCGCCGACCAGATCAACCCCGCCGCCGTCGAGGCCATGCGCGAGGTCGGCATCGACATCACCGACCAGACCCCCACGCTCCTCGAGTACCAGACCGCGGAGTCCTCCGACGTCATCGTCACCATGGGCTGCGGCGACGCCTGCCCCGTCTTCCCCGGCAAACGCTACGAGGACTGGAAGCTCGAAGACCCCGCCGGCAAGGGCGTCGACGCGGTCCGCCCGATCCGGGACGAGATCCGCGCCCGGGTGGAGAAGCTCCTCACCGAAGTGAGCCCCACCACCTGACCCATCCGCCGGCGCTACCCGTCCGCCCGGTCACCCGTTGGGCGGGGCCGACACGCGCTCATCCGGCCGCTGACACGGCCGGGACAGACCAACACTGCTCCCTGCCCCGCAAAATGACGGTGACCGGGTCCTGGTTCACCCGGCGTATCGATGGTGTTGGTGCAACGATGGAAGACGTGGGAACTACGAAAACCGCAACGCCTGCCGTCTCACCGCTCGCCGGTGAGCCGATCAAGCGTGCTGACGCCGAGCGGCTCGCGCAAGTGCTGAAGGCAGTCGCCGACCCAGCCCGACTGCGACTGCTCAGCCTGATCCAGTCCGCCCCCGAGGGCGAGGCGTCCGTCAGCGACCTCACCGCCCCGCTCAGTCTCTCCCAGCCGACCGTGAGCCATCACCTTCGGATCCTCACCGAAGCCGGCCTGCTCGAACGCGAGAAGCGCGGCGTCTGGGCGTACTACCGCCTCGTGCCGTCCGCGATAGCCGCGATCGCCGACCTGCTAACCCCGCCCCGCAAACGAGCGACGAAGAAGACCCGCTGAGCGCACCCGCGAAGAACGGCTCGGGTTCTGCGGGTGTGCCGGTCCGCACTGGTCACGGCGTCGAGCACGCCGACAAGGTCTTGCCTCATCAACGATGCCCGATCGGCGTCGAGCCGTGATTGCGGAGTAGGGACACCAATGTTTGCCCGTCGTCGGCCAGCCGGCGGCGCCGGCTGGTGAGCCGCATTCAACGGTGGCGATAGCCGACCGGGCATCAGACCAAGCGGTGGTCGAGGGCGGTGTGGCGGGCGAGCAGCGGTTCGAAGATGTCGCGGCCCAGGGTGACGGCCTGCTCCTGGTCGAGATCCGTGGCGGCCAGGTTGGGATGCGCGGTGATCCATGCCTGAGCGCTGGATGCGCTCGTGAAGAAGTTGATGGTGGAGCAGCAGGTATCCACGGGGCGACCGGTGTCTCCGGTGGCCGCGTACACGATCACCGCTTCGCCGGCTGGTACGTCGCGGCACCGTTGGTGATGGTTACGCCGACCGGTTGGCCGATGTGCGGATCGGTGGAGGTGATCGTCGCGTCGGCGCCAAGCATGAACGGCATGCCCAACGCGTCGATGGCACACATCGCGAACACCTCGATATCGCCGAGTGCCACCACGTGCGGCGTTGGCGTTGGCGTTGGGGAGAACGGGTAGGCCGCGACCAGACGCCTGGGTCCAGGGGTCAGTCACCCCACGCAGCGGCCATCCGCTCCCTGCGGGTCGACGCCGAGCCGGTCGGCAAGCCGCATCACCGCCACCGGCGGCACCGCCCGCACCTCATCCGGCACGAACCCGAGCCACGGCAACGTGCACAGCTGCACAGCCAGGCCAAGCCGGTCCGCCGGACCCCGTCCCCGTCCTGGCGATGAACGCCACGTCCGCCGCGGTGAGCGTGAAGAACCGGATCAACTCGTCCGTGCCGATGTCCGGGTACGACTTCAACGGCTCCATCTGGTCATCGGGGAACAACCGCGTCGCCATCGCACACTCCCTACACCACCGGACAAACCAGGCGCGAACATATAGGAGATCATCAATTTAATCGTCATCGACCCCAGCGTTTCCGCAGGTTAGCCATATCCGTTGGTCTTTCCGCCAGGACTACCGGAACCCCCTGTTGCTGTGAGACCGGCTCGAGGGCTGAGCCGGTGCAGTCGGACGTGGCGCCCACTCCAGGCTCCCGCCACAGGTGGCCTACGCGGGCTGCCGGTCGGCCGGGACGCCCAGGCGCAGCAGCGGCAGGCAGGAGAGGAGCAGGCCGACCGCACCCACCCACAGGGCCACCCGGGCGCCGGCGGCGGCCCCCAGCACGGTGCCCAGCAGCGCGCCCAGCGGCATCGCCCCGCCGAGCAGGAACCGCATGGTGGCGTTCATCCGGCCGAGCAGTTCGGGCGGGCACAGCTGCTGCCGCAGACTGACCTGGGCCACATTGGAGGCCGTCGCACCCGCCCACAGCAGCAGGTAGCCGCCAGCCGCCAGCCAGATCCGGCCGGCGCTGTCGATCAGGGGTGTGAGCAGCGCGAACGGCGCGGTGACGAGGAGGCAGAGCCAGGCCGAGCGATACTGCCCGAGCCGCTGGGCCAGGCGCCGGGCCACCACCGCGCCGAGGATCCCGCCGGTGCCGCCCGCACTGAAGTACGCGCTGGCCGTCGCCGGGGACGCGCCCAGCTCGCTGACCAGGCGCACCGGCACCATCGTCTGCAACACCAGGGCAAACATGTTGTACGCGCCGCCGGCCAGCGCCAGCACGCGCAGCACCGGGTGGCGCAGCACGTAGGCCACGCCGTCCCGGATCTGCCCGGCGAGCCGGGACCGGCCGGTGGTGGCGGGCCGCAAGTCGACCGCACGGATCCGGGCCAGGTACGCGGCGGACCCGGCGAACCCCGCCGCGATCAGCAGGACGGCGGGTCCGGTGCCGGCCAGCTCGACGGCCAGCCCGGCCAGCGCGGGACCCGCGACCTGCGCCACGGCGAGGGTGGTGCTCAGGCGGGCGTTGCCCTCGACCAACTCCTCGGGCCGCACCACCCGCGGGAGGTAGCTCTGGTGCGCGACGTCGAAGAACACCGTGAGCACCCCGACGCCGAGTACGACGACGTACAACTGGCCGAGCGCCACGCCGCCCGGCGCCGCCGGCACGGCCAGCGAGGCGATGAGCGCGGCCCGCCCCAGGTCGGTGCCGATGAGCAGCCGCCGCTGCCGCACCCGGTCGACGACCGCGCCGGCGGGCAGGCCGACGACCAGGAACGCGACCGTGCCCAGCGTGCCGACCAGACCCACCTGCCACGCGGAGGCGTGCATCGGGCCGACCGCCACCAACGGCAGCGCCACCAGGGCCATCCGGGCGCCGAACTGGCTCGCGACCGCCCCGAGCCACAGGGACCGGAAGTCGTGCTGCCGGAGCAGCCCGGAGCGGCGGTACGCCATGTCAGGTCGGCGCGGCCGTGGTCGGGACGTCGGCCGCCCGCAGCCAGGTCGCGCGCAGCAGGTCGGCGGCCCGGTCCGCCTCGATGTCGGGCCGCTCCGCGAGCAGTTCGAAGAACCGGACCAGAGCGGCACCCACCGGCTCGGCGCCCGGCAGCACCTCGGGGTCGTGGTGGACGGTCAGCTCGGGCTGCTCAGCCGACCACGTGACCGCCAGATGCAACGCGTTGTAGGCGGGGAACCCGCGCCGGCTGGCGGGCGGGCGCACGGCGCCGCGCAGCAGCCGGCCCGCCCTGCCGATCGTGGCGGAGCCGAGCGTAAAGGTGCGCTCCGCCGCCACCACGTTGAGCACGAGGCGGCGCCGTTCGCGCAGGGCCTCGACCCCACCGAAGTCGGTCAGCCACTGGCCGAGCAGGGGCGGCGCGGCGGCGTTGGCGGCGGCGAGGCCGCGGACCCAGCCGGCGAGCGAGGGGGACGGGATGTCGTCCGGCGGCACGCTCACGACCGCCTCGTGCAGCGCGCCGGGGACCTCGAGGCTCTCCCGCGTCCACCGGCCGCCCCGCGCGTACAGCACCGGGACGTCCGCCTCGGTCCAGAGTCCCAGCAGGAACGACAGGGCCGCCAGGAGCAGGCCGGAGCCGGTCGCACCGGTGAGCTCCCGGCCACGCCGGATGGCCCCCGCGGTGTCGCCACCCAGCCGCAGCGGCCAGGCGGCGGTCGCAGTGGTGTCCCGCCACGGTTTCCAGCGCCCGCCGGGGAAGGCGACGGCGGGGACCTCCCGGCTCATCGCCTCCGCCCAGAACTCCCGGGAGGCGGACCGCCGCGAGTCCGCAGCGGCCTCGGCCACGTGCGCGAAGAACGAGGGCACCGGCGGCGGCGTGCGCTCGGGATGCTCGTACGCCGCAGCCGTGTGGCGCACGAACCGGGTGTGCGTCGCGTGATCGGCGAAGCCGTGGTCCACCACGAGGGCGAGCGCGTGGTCGTCCGGCGCCAGCCGGACCAGGCAGGCGCCGGCCAGCGGGTCGTGGCGCAGGTCGATCGGTGCGTACACCGCGACGCCGAGCGCCGCCCCGGCCGCCTCCAGCCGCCGGTCCGCCGGTATGTCGGCACAGTCCACCGTGGTCACCGGAAACGGCTGCTCGGCCCCGCACACCAGCTCGGGGCCCGGAGCGAACCGGGCTCGCCACACGTCGTTGCCGGCGGCGACGGCCCGCATGGCGGCGGCCAGGCGGGGCACGTCCACCTCGCCGCGGACGTGCCACAGCGTCCAGGCCCGGGGCATCGGGTTGTGCCGGGGCAGGCCGGCCTCGTCGGTGTCGCTCAGCAGCAGCAGTTCACGCTGCGCTCCGTAGGGCGGCACCCCCACCCGGCTCACCCCTCGAACGCGGGCAGCCGTGACCACGCCGGCTGGCCCGCGGCCCAGGCTGCCAGCACTCCCCGGTCATCGGGCAGCCGGCCGCGCAGGTGCAGGTCGCGCAGCCGGCGCAGCGGCGTCACGCCGGTCGGCCAGTGCGCGAGCGACCGGCGGTAGCACTCGGCGGCCAGGTCGGCCTGGCCCAGTTCCTCATGCACCTGGCCGGCGTTGAACCAGGAGATGCGGCCGTACGGGAACTGCAGGTGCGCGGCCCGCAGGTACGCGTCGAGCGCGCCGCTGACGTCGCCGGCCTGGTATCGCAGCTCCCCCGCGGTAAGCCAGGTCTTCGGGTCGATCGGGTCGATCCGCTCCGCCAACTCGTCCACCAGGGCCAGCGCGGTGTCGCGTTCGCCGAGGTACGTGTGGGTGCGGACGGCGGTCTCCACGGCCGGGAAGTAGTTGTCCGCGGCGATGACCCGGGTGTGCTCGTCGTGCCCGGTCAGCTCCCGGGCGATGCCGAGCCACCGGTCCATGTCCGCGCGCAGCAGGTCGCGGTCGCCGGTGAGGAACGGCAGGAACCCCATGGCCCTGAACCATCTGCTGGTCATGATCGCGGCGTCGAACTCCGACACCTCGGCCAGTGCGGTGTACCGGGCCAGGTCCTCCTCGCCGAGCTTGCGCCAGCGAGCAATGGTTTCGGGCTCCCGGCGCCGGGCCGCGTTGACCGTGGCGTTGATGGTGGTGACCACCCTCGTGCGGGCGTACCGGACGTCGTCGCCGAGCTGGTCGTACAGCGTGCGGAAGTGCGGCTCCAGCTCGGCCGCGTGCCCCGTGGTGAGCATCTGCTCGGCGAAGATCCAGCTGGCCAGCGCGTACGCGCCCACGGGGTCGCGCACCTGCACGTCTGGCCCTGGAAGGATCTGCTCGGCCTCGGCGTGGAAACCCACGGCGGACAGCAGCCGGCCCAGCAGCGCCCGGTCCAGCAGCGGCAGGTCCGACGCGTTGGCCAGCCGGTCCCGCACCTCGGGCGGGCAGCCGTCGGGCGCCGCCAGCCAGGTCCGGTAGTCGGCCGAAGCGCCACCGGAGGCGTACCCGTACACCGCGGCCGTCGCCTGCATCTCGTCGCGGAACATGGCGGCCGTCGCCCGCTGCGGGTGGATCTCCCGGAACCACGGCTCGCGACGCTCGAGCACGGCGGTGTAGGACATCAGTGGCGTGTGGATCGCGACCGGCGGAGAGTCGACCGGGTCGAGGATCTCGCTCGGGCTCAGGTCGAGGAACGGCCGGTAGCGCTCGAGCGGAAGCGGACGCGCCCCGGCCGCCGGCTCTCGCACCGCGACCGCCCAACGCACCGCGTCGGCGCAGACCGTGCCACCCAACGCCGGGCGCCGTGCCACGAGAACCTCCAACCGGTCCCGCTCCTCGCGGCGATCCGAGGCGAGCAGGTCGGCCAGCGCCCCCACCAGCTCGCCGGTGTCGGCTGTCGCAGCCGGCCCGCCGGTGTCGGCTGTCGCCGCGGGCCCGCCGCCCTCGACGGCCGCAGCGGGGGTCGCCAGGTCGAGCAGTCCGGCCACCGCTGCGGTCCGCTCCGCCAGCCCGGTCCGGGCGGCCACCCGGTAGTGAGTGCGGGCCGCCTCCTGGTCGCCCACCGCCCGGGCCGCGTCCGCCGCGAGGAGCCAGGTCGCCGCGCCGGTCGGATCGAGGGCGAGGGCGGCGCCGGCGAACTCGCGCGCCGGCTCGGCGCCGGTCGCCCCGGTCTCGTTCAGGGCGGCGCGGGCGGCGGCCCGCAGCAGCGCCAGCGCGGCGTCGCGCGCAAGGAAGTCGTCCCGGTCCGTCCCCAGGTCGCGGACGACGGCGCGGACCGTGTCGGCCTCGGGCCCCGGCTCGCCCGGGCAGCGCAGCCGCACGGCGAGGATCCGGGCCCGGGCGACCACGCCGAGCCGGTCGCCAGCCAGGCCGGCGGCCAGGGACTCCGCCGCGGCGAGCGCCTCCCCGGCCGGCTGCCCGCTCGTCGCGGCATGCCCGGCCCGGGCCAGTGCGGTGGCGAGGCGGACCGGCAGGCCCGCCGCCTCGGGCGGCACCGGGGGAAGTGGTTGCCGGCCGTCCTCGGCGAGCAGGAGATCCCGCCAGGCGCGCACCGGGGACGGTACGTCCTCACCGAGGCGCCACAGCAGTTTCGCGGCGTCTTCCCGGCGGCCCAGCGCGCGCATCAGTCGGGCTGCCCACAGGAGGCCGGCGTGGTCCTCGGTCTCGAGCCGCTCACGCACGTGGGGCGGCGCGACGAGTGTGTCCTTGGCGTCGAGCAGGCCGGAGCGGTGCATCGCGCGGCGCAGGCCGGCGGGCGGCGCATGTGCGGGCAACCAGCCGCACGGGTCGGACCGGCCGGCACAGAACAGTGCCGTTTCGGCGACCAGGGCCGGCGGGACCGCGGGATCGGCGGTCAGGTCGATGAGCGGGCGCAGCGGCAACGCCGCCGGATCCCGCCAGGTGATGTCGGCCATCCCTTTCCTCCCGCCCGGTCGGTTGGTTCGGTGCCGAGGGGCGGACACGCGGCGATGGGACAGCGCGCGCCCGCCCGGTTGGTGACCGCGGGTCAGTTGATGACGGCGTTGATCAGACCCACGGCGGTTCCTTCGAGGTCCTCGTAGCGCTCCATACTCGACACCTCCTCCCGCTCGGGCGAGGAAGACGGGCGATGACGGCCCCCTTCCCGCCATTCTCGCCCAGTTATTGATCACAGTCAATCAACGGAGGACGATCGACGGCGGGTGCCCGCCGTGCCCCGGCCGACCGGAACGGCCGACGGCCGGGTCAGGTGCCGGCGGGGGCGGTGCGCCGCCACTCGGCCCGGGCGGCGACCGCGCTGCCGGCGGAACCAGTGAGCAGACCTGCGCGGCAGGATGCACCGAGAGACGTTCTCGGGCCGCCGACTACCTCGCGGTCCCCGACCCATTCGATCCCGCCCGCATGGACCCATGGGCAACTGGAAGGTATGGGCGACCCACGGGCCGGCGCCGCGCTACGAACTCGGCGCTACCCAACGGGCCGGATCCGAGGGTCGCGGAGGATGGCGAACAGGTACGCACGCCCCGTGATTCGCTGGTCAACATCAGTAAGGGTGGCTTCCGGGCCCCCTCACCTGCCGTGAGAGGGAGAGAAGGACCGCTGTGACCGTCTACGCCTCGTCGGGGGTGGCCATCAACCACCACCCCAGCCCGGCCATCGCAAACGGCTCTGATCCACTCGTTGTGAGACCGCGCCCGGCCGGTCACGGCGAGTGGATAATGATCGTCGACTGTGGTCTGACATGATGCCGGCGGTGATGTCCCACCTCGACGGGGTGACGGTTGAGGATGCCGCGGTGGTGAACGGCAAGGTGGTCATCTCAGCGACGGCCTGCGCGACGATGGCGGCCTGCCCGGACTGCGCGACGGTGTCGAGTCGGGTGCATGGCTGCTATCGGCGGCGGCTGGCCGACGCAGTGCGGAAGGTGAGCTTCCCCGGGATGTGGACACCGGGTTAAGCCGCGATCTGATGCAGCGTAGTCGGTGTAAGGCTCTGTTCGTAGTCGGCGGGGCTGAGGTAGCCGAATGCGGAGTGGCGGCGGTTGTAGACGCCCCCCAGCGATGCTGCGGTTCGACCACTACTACGCGCCGTGCAGCGTTCGTGGTCGTACAGTTCCCTGCGGGTTCCGGCCCGCCACCGCCGGACTCTCGCGCTACCAACCGTGTTGCCGCCGCGACTGTCCATGCTGGCGTTGTCCTCGCGGCCACCACCTAACCATCGGCGTCGCCGCCGGGGCCCTGCTCATGACCACCGTTCCGAGGGCGGGCGAGGCCGCTCATCTTTACTGCGGTGTAGACGGCGGCGGCCAGGGCCACGTCGGACAGGAGCATCAGGCCGATCGCATACGAGGACTGCAGGCCGTAGACCCAGCCCATGATGAGCGGCGGGACGAAGCCGCCCAGGCCGCCGGCGGCGCCGACGAGGCCGGTTACGCTGCCCACCTTGTCGGCCGGGGCGACCCTGCCCACAAGGGCGAAGACCCCACCGCTGGCCGCGCCGAGCAGTATCGCCATGCCGAGGAAGGCAATCGTGCCGAGCGGCATCAGGGGTGGCTGGAACGCCTGGACCACGGCGAAGCCGGCGACGCCCGCGTAGCACCAGACCAGCACCGGGACGGGGTGCAGTTGGTCGGAGAGCCAGCCGCCGATCGGCCGGGCCGCCACCGCGAGCACCACGAAGCCGGCGGTGCGCAGCGCCGCGTCGGCGGTCTCCAGACCGTACGCGGTGCGCAGGTAGGCGGGTAGGTAGACGCTGAAGGCGACGAACCCACCGAAGCCCACCGAGTAGAGGAAGCACAGCTGCCAGGTGACGCCGAGCCGGCCCACCCCGACCAGCCGGGCCATCGCCGACCCGGCGGGACGCTGCCGGCCAGGTGCGTCGCGCAGCAGCAGGAACGCCAGCACCGCGTAGCCGGCGAGGACCGCCGCGACCAGGAGGAAGGGTGCCTTCGACCCGTACGCGTCTGCGAGCCGGACGGTGGTGAAGTTGGCGATCGCGGTGCCTCCGGTGCCGATGCCGAACACGCCGATGGCGAAGCCCCGACGGGCGGGCCGGTGCCAGCCGGAGACTAGGGGCACGCCGACCGCGAAGGCAGTGCCGCCGATGCCGAGGAAGAAGCCGGCCACGATCAGCGCGGGGTACGACGAGACATAGGCCAGGGCCAGTACGGGCACGATGGTGGCGAGGGAGACCAGCGGGAACATCACCCGGGCGCCGTACCGGTCGGTGAGCGCGCCGACGGGTATCCGGCCCAGCGAGCCGACCACTACGGGCACGGCGACCAGCAGTGACTGGGCGGCGAAGCTGAGCCCGAGCCGTTCCTTGATGCCCGGGCCGAGCGGGCCGAGCAGCGCCCAGGCCCAGAAGTTGAGCAGGAAGCCGAGCGTGGCGAGCGCCAGGTTCAAGACTGCTGCACGGGTGGCGCCGGCGGCGGGAGCCGCCACGCGCTGCTTGCCGGTGATGGTCATGGGTCACCTCGTCGGCACACGGCCCGGCTCCGGGGCCGGGACAGGGAAGAGCATCGCTTTCCGATTCGAAAGTAATCATCGGCCCGCCGGCAGCGGTCGACCCAGGGTCGTTGGTCCCGGCCCCGGCGGGCGTCGGTCACGTCCGCGCCGATCGACGCGATTCCGGCTCACCGCCGCGCGTGGTCCCGCCCACTGCGGGGTTCCGGCAGCCGCGGCGGCCCTTCCCAGCCGCGCCGGACCGGTCGCAGGCCGGGCCGCACGTCCCGGCTGCGGTAGACCACGTACGGCCGGGTGAGGTAGCCGACCGGGGCGCTGAACGCGTGCACCAGCCGGGTGAACGGCCAGAACGCGAACAGCGCGAACGCGGCGAGGATGTGGACCTGGAACCCGACCGGCACGCCGGCCATCACCTCCGGATCCGGCCGGAGGTAGAACAGCGACCGGAACCAGGGGGACACGGTTTCGCGGTAGTCGTAGCCGTCGCCGAGCACGTTGGCCCGTACGGTGGCCAGCAGGCCCAGGACGATCACTCCGGCCAGCACCACGTACATGGCCTTGTCGTTGCGGGTGGTGGCGGCGAAGACCGGGCCGGTCAGCCGGCGCCGGGCGATGAGGATGGCCAGCCCGATCAGCGTGCAGAGCCCGGCGACGGTGCCGATGAAGACCGCCATCAGGTGATAGAGGTGCTCGCTGATCCCGACCGCCTCGGTCCACGGCTTCGGAATCACCAGGCCGCCGACGTGGCCGACGAGGACCATCAGCACGCCGAAGTGGAATAACGGGCTTCCCCAGCGGAGCACCGTGCTCTCGTAGAGCTGCGACGAGCGGGTGGTCCAGCCGAACTTGTCGTAGCGGTAGCGCCAGATCACGCCGCCGACCAGCACGGCGATGGCGAGGTACGGGTAGACCACCCAGAGCAACACGTTCATCGACGGCCTCCCGTGGTTGTGTCTACGAGTCCGAACGGCTCGAGGCCGACCTGTTCGACGGGCGGGCCGGTGCGGGCCAGCCGGGCCGCAGCGGCCAGGTCGGCGGGTTTCGCGGGGGGCAGCATCTGTCGCGCCGCCGCCACCGCGTGCCGGTAGACCGAGCCCTCCCGGCCGAGCGCCTCGACCAGCAGGTCCAGCCCGACCCGGTTGTCCCGCAGCAGCCGCCACCCGCCGTCGTCGACGGCGGCCAGATCGAGCACCGCGGGCAGGAAGTCGGGCAGCTCGCCGTCGACCACCGTCAGCCCCGCCGCCTTGTACGCGGCGGCGAAGCCGACCAGCGCCTCCCCACGACGACGGGTGTCGCCGCAGGTGTAGTAGCTCAGGTGCAGGCAGCAGCGCCGCCGGAAGTCGAACAGCTGGACGTATGAGGAGCGCAGCTCGCCGGGCTCCGTCGACTCCCGGTGGGCGACGACCCCGCGCAGCGGCCCGGCCACCTCGGCCGGCAGCCCATCCAGGGCGGCCCGGATCGTGGGTAGCGCCGCCAGGACCTCGTCGTCGGGGTAGCGCAGCAGCAGCGACGCCGCGCGGGCGGCCACCGCCCGCCAGGCCGGCTGGCTCATGACTGGCCTCCGTTCACATGGTCGGAGTGCGGGCGGCGCGGTGGGAAGAGGCCCTTCGGGGTGCCCTTGCCGTCCCAGTTGAGCAGGTTGACCCGGCGTGGCTCGTCCGGGTCGACGAACCCGTCGGAGGTCTGCCGGTCGCGCAGCATGTGGAAGGTCTCCACCTGCACCGGCACCGGGTTGCCGGAGGATTCCCCGAACGGGCCCTGCCCGTACGGGCCGCCGCCGCCCATGCCGGGGCCGCCCTCGTAATCCAGGCTGCACTCGGTGGCGATCTTCTCCAGCCGGTGCGCGTCCTCGGCGTGTGCGGCGGGAATGACGTAGCGCTGCTCGTACTTGGCGATGGCCAGCAGCCGGTACATGTCGTCCATCGCGGCGCCGGTCATGCCGACGGCTGCGGCAATCGACTCGTCGGGCGCCTCGCCCAGGTTGATCCGCCGCTGGTACGCGCGCATGGCGGCGAGCCGGCTGAGCACCGCCCGCACCGGTGACGGGTCGCCGGCGGTAAACAGCTCCGCGAGGTACTCCACCGGGATGCGTAGGGCGTCGATGGCGCCGAAGAGGTTGCCGGCCGCCTCGCCGTCGTGCCCGGTCTCGCGCAGCACGTCGACCACCGGGGACAGCGGCGGGATGTACCAGACCATCGGCATGGTCCGGTACTCCGGGTGCAGCGGCAGCGCCACCTCGTACTTCATGATCAGATCCCAGATCGGGGACCGCTGCGCCGCGTCGATCCAGTCATCGGGGATGCCGGCCGCCCGGGCAGCGGCCACCACCCTCGGGTCGTGCGGGTCGAGGAAAACGTTGCGCTGCGCGTCGTACAGGTCGTGCTCGCTCTCGATCGCGGCGGACTCCGCGACCCGGTCGGCGTCGTAGAGCATCAGCCCCAGGTAGCGCAGCCGGCCCACGCAGGTTTCCGAGCAGATGGTGGGCTGGCCGATCTCGATGCGGGGGAAGCAGAAGGTGCACTTCTCCGCCTTGCCGGTGCGGTGGTTGAAGTACACCTTTTTGTACGGGCAACCGGTCACGCACATCCGCCAGCCCCGGCACCGGTCCTGGTCGACCAGGACGATGCCGTCCTCGGCCCGCTTGTAGATCGCCCCAGAGGGGCAGGAGGCGGCGCAGGACGGGTTGAGGCAGTGCTCGCAGATCCGTGGCAGGAAGAACATGAAAGTCTTCTCGTACTCCTGACGGACCTGGTCGGAGACCTTGGCGAGCACCGGGTCGCCGGCGGCGATCTCGTTGCCGCCGGCCAGGGAGTCGTCCCAGTTGGCGCTCCAGGTGATCTTCGTGTCCTGGCCGGTGAGCAGCGACTTCGGCCGGGCCACCGGGGTGTCCTCGCCGGCCGGGGCGGTGATCAGGTGCTCGTAGTCGTACGTCCAGGGCTCATAGTAGTCCTGCATGGCCGGCAGCTTCGGGTTGGCAAAGATGCTGAACATTTTCTTCAGCCGCCCGCCGGAGCGGGGCTTGAGCCGGCCGGAGCGGGTCCGCACCCAGCCGCCCTGCCAGCGGTCCTGGTTCTCGTACGTGCGCGGGTAGCCCTGCCCGGGGCGGGTCTCCACGTTGTTGAACCAGACGTACTCGACGCCGGAGCGGTTGGTCCACGCCTGCTTGCAGGTCACCGAGCAGGTGTGGCAGCCGATGCACTTGTCGAGGTTCATCACCATCGCCATCTGCGCCATGACCCGCATCA
Source organism: Micromonospora sp. B11E3 (assembly GCF_039871625.1). Classification (NCBI taxonomy): domain Bacteria; kingdom Bacillati; phylum Actinomycetota; class Actinomycetes; order Micromonosporales; family Micromonosporaceae; genus Micromonospora; species Micromonospora sp. B11E3. The sequence goes on from NZ_JBDPMC010000057.1 coordinate 26,003, forward strand.
GTACTGCACCTCCTGGGAGCGGCGGCGGATCACGGTGACCTCGTCGCGCTGATTTCCGGTGGGGCCGAGGTAGTTGAACGCGAACGAGAGCTGGGCGTAGCCGCCGATGAGGTGAGTGGGCTTGACCAGCAGTCGGGTCAGGGAGTTGTGGATGCCGCCGCGGCGGCCGTTGACCTCGGCCTTCGGTACGTCGATCACCCGCTCCTGGGCGTGGTACATGTAGACGGTGCCCTCGGGCATCTTGTGGGTGACCACGGCCCGGCAGACCACCACGCCGTTGCGGTTGACCGCCTCGATCCAGTCGTTGTCCCGTACGCCGATCTTGGCCGCGTCGGCCTCGCTCATCCACATCGTCGGGCCGCCCCGGGACAACGTGAGCATGATCAGGTTGTCCTGGTACTCGGAGTGGATGGACCACTTCGAGTGCGGGGTGAGGTACCGGACGGTGATCTCCAACTCGCCGTTTCTGCCGAGTCGCGGCTCGCCGAAGAGTTTGTGCATGTCCAGCGGCGGCCGGAAGATCGGCAGCGCCTCGCCGGCCTCGTGCATCCAGTCGTGGTCGAGGAAGAAGTGCTGCCGGCCGGTGAGTGTGTGCCAGGGCTTGAGCCGCTCGGTGTTGATGGTGAACGGCGAGTACCGTCGGCCGCCGTGCTCGCTGCCCGACCACTCGGGGCTGGTAATGACCGGCACCGGGCGGGACTGGGTGTCGGCGAAGGAGATCTGCTTGCCCTCGTGCTCAGCCGCCAGGTCGGCCAGGCGTACCCCCGTGCGCTTCTCCACATCGTGAAAGCCGGCGGTGGCCACCCGGCCGTTGGTGGTGCCGGACAGCGCGAGGATCGCCTCGCAGGCGTGCACGTCCTTCGCCAGCGACGGCCGTCCGTCGGCGGCGCCGCCGCGGACCTCGCCGTTCTTGCGGCGCAGGTACTCCACCTCGGGGCGGACATCGACCGAGACGCCCTTGCCGGTGGTGCCGAGGGTGTCCATCAGCGGGCCGAGCGCGGCGAGCTTGTCGGCGATCGCGCCATAGTCCCGCTCCACGACGACCAGCTTGGGCATGGTCCGGCCTGGCACCGGGGTCTCACCCTCGGCAGCCCAGTCGCGGACCCGGCCGTGCGGCGTCGCCATCGCGTCCGGGGTGTCGTGCAGCAGCGCCGCCGCGACCAGGTCCCTGCGGACGCCCAGGTGCGTCGCGGCCAGCGTGGAGAACGCCTTGGCGATGCCGTGGAAGGCGTCGAAGTCGGTGCGGGTCTGCCACGGCGGGTTGATCGCCGGGGTGAAGGCGTGCACGAACGGATGCATGTCGGTGCTGCTCAAGTCGTGCTTCTCGTACCACGTGGCGGCGGGCAGCACGATGTCGGAGAAGAGCGTCGTGGAGGTCATCCGGAAGTCCAGCGACAGCAGCAGGTCCAACTTGCCCTCCGGCGCCTCCTCCCGCCAGGTCACGTCCTTCGGCCGCAGCTCCGCCGGCGCCTCCTCGGCGCGCAGGTTGGCGTCGGTGCCGAGCAGGTGCCTCAGGAAGTACTCGTTGCCCTTCGCCGACGAGCCGAGCAGGTTCGCCCGCCACACGGTGAGCACCCGCGGCCAGTTCTCCGGCGCGTCCGGGTCGGTGCAGGCGAGGCGCACCCGCCCCGCACCGAGCTGCTCGGCCACCCAGCCCGCCGGATCGTCCGGCCGGGCGGCGAGGGCCTCGTCGGCCAGGTTCAGCGGGCTGCGGTCGAAGGTCGGCATGGACGGCATCCAGCCGGAACGGGCGGACTGGGCCAGCAGGTCCATGGTGTGCTTCCCGGCGAACGCCCCCGTGCCGGTCGGAGAGGACACCACGTCGGCGGAGTACGTGTCGTAGCGCCACTGGTCGGTGTGCACGTACCAGAACGCGGTACCGATCATCTGTCGCGGCGGGCGGACCCAGTCCAGGCCGAACGCCAGCTGCTGCCAGCCGGTCACCGGCCGGCACTTCTCCTGCCCGACGTAGTGCGCCCACCCGCCGCCGTTGACCCCCTGACAGCCGGTCAGCGTCACCAGCGCGAGGATCGCCCGGTAGGTGGCGTCGGAGTGGAACCAGTGGTTGGTGCCCGCCCCCAGCAGGATCATCGACCGGCCGCCCGAGCGTTCGGCGTTGTCCGCGAACTCCCGCGCGACCCGGGCCACCTGCCCGGCCGGCACCCCGGTGATCGGCTCCTGCCACGCCGGCGTGTACGGCACCGCGGCGTCGTCGTAGCCGGCCGGCCACTGCCCGGGCAGCCCGTCGCGGGCCACCCCGTACTGGGCCAGCAGCAGGTCGAACACGCTGGTCACCAGCTGCCCGTTGACCGTCCGGGTCGGCACGCCGCGCCGCAGCACCTGCGGGGTGTCGGTGTCGAAGCGGGGCAGCTCCACCTCGACCGGGTCGCCCGCACCGAGGCAGGTCAGCGCCGGCTCCAGCCCGCCGAGGTCGAGGTTCCACTGGCCCGGCTGCTCGCCCCACCGGTGGCCGAGGCTGCCGCGCGGCACGGCGGGCGCGTCGGTCACCGAGTCCCAGAGCACCGTCTTGAATGCGGCCTCCGTGCCGGATTCGTCGAGGTCGGCGGCGGTGAGGAACTTGCCCGGCCGGTACGCGCCGTCCGCACCTGGCTCGAGGGTGACCAGGAAGGGCAGGTCGGTGAAGCGGCGCACGTAGTCGACGAACCGGGGGGTGCGCCGTTCGACGAAGAACTCCCTGAGGATCACGTGCCCCATCGCCATGGCGAGCGCCCCGTCGGTGCCCGGCTGGGCGGGCATCCACTCGTCGGCGAACTTGACGTTGTCGGCGAAGTCCGGGCTGACCACCACGACCTTCTGGCCCCGGTAGCGGGCCTCGGCCATCCAGTGCGCGTCCGGCGTACGGGTCACCGGGACGTTCGAGCCCCACATGACGAAGTAGGAGGCATCCCACCAGTCCCCGGACTCGGGCACGTCGGTCTGGTCCCCAAACACCTGCGGGGAGGCCACCGGGAGGTCGGCGTACCAGTCGTAGAACGACAGCATCGAGCCACCGAGCAGCGACAGGAAGCGCGCCCCGACCGCGTGCGACACCATCGACATCGCCGGAATCGGCGAGAAGCCGGCGACCCGGTCGGGGCCGTACTCCTTGATGGTGTGCACGTGCGCGGCGGCGGTCATCTCCAGCGCCTCGTCCCAGGAGATCCGCACCAGGCCGCCCTTGCCGCGGGCCTTCTGGTAGCGGCGCCGCCGCTGCGGGTCCGCCTGGATGTCGGCCCACGCCGCCACCGGGTCACCGAGCCGGCGCTTCGCCTCTCGGTACATCTCCACCAGCACGCCCCGCGCGTACGGGTAGCGCACCCGAGTGGGAGAGTAGGTGTACCAGGAGAAGGCCGCGCCCCGCGGGCAGCCGCGCGGCTCGTACTCCGGCCGGTCCGGCCCGACACTCGGGTAGTCGGTCTGCTGCTGCTCCCACGTGATGATGCCGTCCCGGACGTACACCTTCCACGAGCACGAGCCGGTGCAGTTCACCCCGTGCGTCGAGCGCACCACCTTGTCGTACGACCAGCGGTCCCGGTAGAAGGCGTCGGCCTCCCGGCCACCGATCTGATGCAACGTCCGTCCGTCGGCGGAAACCTCGGCCCGGCGTACCAGGCCGCCCACCCTTAGCAGCGCCCGCTGGGCGCTCTCGGTCGCTCGCAACATACGCCTCATTCCCTCGATCGTGGCGTGATCCACCGTGACCCGCACTGTGCCGGGTCGCAACCGGAGCGGCACTCGTCGCCATCGTGCCGTAGGACAACGGCGGGGGACCGGGCCGAAGGTCCCGAGATCATCCGGCGTTGTGCCCAGCGACCGGTGCGGGCCCGGTGATCCGGTCCCAGGCGTCGATCGGCAGGGCGATCACAGCGGCGGGAAAGAGACCGTTCTCCTCGTGGTCGATGTGCCGGCGCAGGCGGTCGAGGGCGGCGAGGACGGGCTCCCAGTCGGGGGCGCTCCGGTCGACGCGGCCCAGCACCCCGTGGATGTCGTCGTGCTCGGCACACAGCAGGTCCACCGCCTCGGCCAGGCTCCCCTCGGCCCGCAGCTCGGTGAAGAGTCCACTCTCCTCGGTCGCGGTGTGCGGCATGAGGAGCGCGAGCAGGTCGTCGAGCGCCGCGAGGGCGTCGCCGCCGGCGCGTACGGCCCGGGCCAGCCGACCGGCCGCGTTCGCGATCGCCTCGTGCTCGGCCGACAGCCGACCGACCAGTGGGAAGTCCCGACAGCCGCAGTAGGAGCACACGGGCGTACCTCCCCGTCTCGGACACCGACGCGGTTTCATTGTCGCCCCGGGAAAACGTCGGCGGTCAGGGCCGGAGGGCCCGGCACGGTCGGGGCGGCAGGCCCTGTCTCCCGCCGCCGCGCCGCGACAGTCTGCTCAGGTGACCACCCTGGGCGAGCCCGAGGAGCTCAGCCTGAGTGGGACAGGACACCCTCGATGGTTTTGACGATGTTTTACGTTGTAACGTCATTCATCGTGGAAACCCGGAGAACAGGGCCCACCGGGGAGGTCATCGACACCGCCCGGCACCGGGCGCTCGGCACCGCGAGCCGGGCCTCGATCCTTGAGCTGGTACGCGCCGCCGGCGGCGGCCTGACCATCGCCGAGGTCGGCGAGCGGACCGGCCTGCACCCCTCCACCGCCCGTAGCCACCTCGACCGCCTCGTCGACGCCGGCCTGCTGGTCAAGGCGCGCGCCAGCGGCGGGCAACCGGGCCGGCCGGCCTGGCGCTACCGGGTGACCACCGAGGAGGCCCCCGCGCCCGCGCCGTACCGCGCGCTCGCCGCCGCCCTGCTCGACCATCTCGCCCGGCTCGGCCGGGGTGACGTCCGGGCTGAGGCCGTCCGCGCCGGCCACGACTGGGGCCGCCATCTCGCCGCCGCGACGCGGCCGGGCGGGAACCCGGCCGACACCCTGCTGGCGGTGCTGCGCGGCCTGGGCTTCAACCCCGGCCTGCACCCCACGGCCGACGGGCGTACCGAGATCCACCTGTCCACCTGCCCGTTCCTCGATCTGGTGGGCCGCAACCCTGACGCCATCTGCGGGCTGCACGTCGGCGTCGTCCGCGGAGCCCTGGAGCAGGCCGGCGCCCCGTCGAACGACGCCGTGCTGGAGCCGTTCGGCGCGCCGACCGCCTGCGTGGTGCGCCTGTCCCTCCCTCCGAACGCCGCCCCGCCGGCATGACCACCCGGCCGGGCGCGGTGCGTCGGCGGACGCCGGTCCTGGCGGCCGGCGGGTTCGCGCTGCTGACCGGCCTGTACGCCGCCCTGCTGTTCGGGGTCCCGGACCGGCCGCTGCCGGCCCGGGCCGGCGAGCGCCTTCGGGTCTGGCTGCTCGGCGCCGACCCCAACCGGGGCACCTCCTTCCACGTCGGCGCCCAGTTCGGCAGCGTCTACCGGGAGGGGCGCTGGGAGAGCCCGCCGGCCGATCCCGGCGGGGCGCAGGTGCTCCCGCTGGCTCCCGCCGCCGGCGGCTTCGTCCGGATGGTCTTACCGGAGCCCGGTTGCTACCCGTTCGTCAGCCACGCCATGGTCGACGCCGCACGCGGCACCCGTGGCCTGTTCGAGGTTGAGGTGAACCCGTGACCACCGCCGTCACCGCCGCCCAGCTGGTCAACCGCCGTCGCGCCGTCCGCCGCTACCTGCCGCCACAGCACGGCGCCTGGGTGATGCTCCTGCTCCCGTACCTCGTCGGAGTCGCCCTGGTCGGACCGCGCTGGCCGCACCTGCCGCTGCTCGGCGCCTGGCTGGCCGGCTACCTGCTGTCCTACTACGCCTTCCAGGCCGCCAAGAGCCGCCGGCCACGCCGCTTCGCCGCGCAGCTGTGGGCGCACGCCCTGGTCGCGGTGCCCCTCGCGCTGGCGGTCGTGCTGGTCCGGCCAGCGGTGCTCTGGTACGCCCCCGTCTACGCGGTGCTCCTCGCGGTCAACGTCGGGTACGCCTGGCGCCGGCGCGAGCGGGCCCTGCTCAACGACCTCGCCTCGGTGACGCAGAGCTGCCTGCTGCTCTTCGTCGTGGCCACCGTCGCCGGCGTGCCGCCGGTGCGGGTCGCCCCCGCGTTCGTGGCCCTGCTGCTGTACCTGGCCGGCGCCGTCCTCTACGTCAAGACGATGATTCGCGAGCGGGGAAGCGTTCACTACCTGCGCTACTCGATCGGTTACCACCTGGCAGCCCTCGCCGCGGCGGCCTGGGTCGACCTGCTGCTCGCCCCGGTCTTCCTGGTGCTGCTGGTCCGAGCCTGGGTCCTTCCGGCCCGTCGGCTCCGCCCCGCGCAGGTCGGCGTGGTCGAGATCGTCTGCTCCGTGCTCGTCCTCGCCGCCGTGCTGCTCGCGTCCTGATCGAGAGGCTGTCATTCTGGTACCGCTTTCTTCCCCCGGTCGAGGTCGGGGGAAGGCGTTCCGTCGGCGGCGCATTCCCGGATCGAACAAGTGGGTACGGCGAGGTGGTCAAGCCGTGCAGGAGGTGCCCATGTCCGTGTCCTCGCTCACCACGTTGACCGAGAAGCAACTCGAACTTGCCCGGGCCATGGAGAACGGTCGCAGCGCCCGGACAGTGCACGGCGGCCCGGGCCGCGGACTGCGGCAGACCCTGATGGCCCTGGTCGCCGGGCAGTCTCTGGCGGAGCACGCCAGCCCCGGCGACGCGACGCTCCAGGTACTGCGGGGACGGGTCCGGCTTGTCCCTGCCAGGTGGGCGAGATGCGGCGAGCAGCGCGGGCGTCTCGGCGAGGGACGGCCTGTACCAGGTCAGGTCGCGGCCCGACACCATGCGGCCTGCACGCCGGGAAACGCCGGCGAATCCATCGTCGGCGCTGAACGGGTACGGCTCGTCGGGCAGCACCACCGGCTCCGACTCCCGTCCGCGCAGCTTGCGCCAGGCTCGGTCGGGCTACCGGCCCTCGTGATCGGCCCGTTGTTCCCGATTCCGAGTCGGCGGAGCATTCCACCGCATCTCTTCGGCCGGACCTGCCAAAAGATCCACATTCCACAAGCCGCCAGCCGTTGGACTGGTTGAGCCCTCGCCGCATGCGGCTGCGCCGCGCCCGCGCCACGAGTACCACTATTGCAGGAGCGGGGTACGCGGCGGCGCCGGAACGCTGGCTGGTGGCCCAGGCGGTCGCCCACAACCTCGCGCTGGCCAGCGGCGCTCAGCTGTCGCGGTCGATCCGGACGGGAGGCGGCTCTGCTGGCCGCCACTCCGACCCGGAGCTGACCGGCGGGTGTCGTCAGGCCGGCACCACCGGCACGTCGAGCACCTCCCCGACCGGGCGGCGCGGGGTGGCGGTGCCGGGCTGGCCGTAGCCGATCCGCAGCACCATCTGCGGGGTGCCGAACCGGCCCAGGGACAGCCGCAGTGTCTCCCGCGCGCCGGGCACCTCGATCGGCTGGGAGATCAGCGACACGCTGAGGCCGGCATCGGTGGCGGTGAGCAGTACCCGTTGCAGAGCCTGGCCTGCGGTGATCTGGTCGGTGGCGGTGTTCCCCGTCGAGCCGAGCACGGCGACCAGCGGCTCCGGTTCGAAGTCCCGGCCGGGCGCCCGGTTGCGGCCGCCGTAATCGCGCTGCGGCAGCAGGTCCTGCGACTCGCCCTGCGCCCCGCCCGCGGCGGCCGGTACGCCGTCGGGCGACGGCTCGGCGCGGATCCACGCGGCCCGCTCGGCCACGTACGCGGGGTCGCGTTCGAGGACCCGGTGGGCGCTGTGGGCGATCTCGGCGAGCGCGTTGACGGCGCTGGCACCGATCGCCACCTCCAGCCAGCCAGTCCCTGCCCGACCCGGCGATCACCATCCGCTGCTGGAGCGGATCCGCAGCGGCGTCGAGCAGCCGCGCGAGCTGCAGTCCCTCACCGAGCAGGAGCGGCGGATCCTGGAGTACGTGGCGGAAGGGCTCACCAACCGGGAGATCGCCGGGCGGATGTTCCTCGCCGAGAAAACGGTGAAGAACTACCGTCTCCAGCGGGCACCGCGCGGCGTCCCGTACGGGGTCTCGGTGGGGTGGCCGTCGGCGATGGCACGGCGGTAGACGGCGCGGGCGGCCGCGATGACGAGATCCTGCCAGAGGGGAAGGCAGATGTTGCGGAAGTCATCTATTCGAAGCCGTTGCGCCACGGGCCTTCCGGTAGAACTTTCTCCCGAGGAACGCGGGTGCCTCGATCCCCGTTCGCGTCGGCAGATGATGGGACGTGGCCGGTGGCACGACGATGCTCATGGATGTCCTCGGGTGCGCAGGGGCGCGTGCGACTCGCGGTTTCTGCGGAAAACACCGCGGCGACGGGCGTAGGCGATGGTGACAGCGATGACGAGTGGGCCCCAGGCGAGCAGCGGCGCATAGCAGAGGACCATGATCACGCCCGCTATGCCGCGCGGAAAGTCGGGATTGTCGAGCGGGCCGTGTGGGGCCAGGGCGACCATCGCACAGAGCGCCGTCACTGCGAGCGCGCCGAGCAGGGCCGGTGTGATCACCGCCAGCGGCGGAATCGATCGCCGGCCCAGCCGCGGAACCCACGACGGCACCCGCTCACCCCACGGCCGGACCAGGCCGAGCGTCAGGAACGCCGCAGTCTGCGAGACGACGGTGAGGATCCAGACGTACAGCAGGAAGGCCGGGCCCGAGTACATCTCGCCGAGCGCGCCGGTGAAGCCGACGTCGATACCGACACCGGCGGCGATTCGCCACAGGGCTGAGGGAACAGTGCACCACACCGTCGCCCAGGCCGCAACGGCCGCCCACTGTGGAACGGGCTGTCCGGTTCTCGCCGAGACCGTCCGCGAAGTATGCAGCATTGCCGATTTCCCCCATTGTCGGAAGTGGAAGTTTTGAAAACCAGCGGGGCTTTTGTTTACCGCCGATTCCCATACCGCCCAGAGACAGGGACTGACGAGGAGGAATCCGAGGCGGCTCGCCGTACCGTCTCCCGTGGGCCAGCGAGCCGTCGACAGCCCCTCGCGGGCGAGGAATCACGCCAGGTTGGTCTCCCGGTCGCGGGCTGCCCGCGACCGATCTTCTTTCCGCTTCGCCAGGACGATGAGTGCGCCCGAGATGACGCCCGCGAAGTACGGGGACGGCACAAGCAGGACGCCGCCGACGAAACACCACGCCGCGAGGCCCCAACCGATCCCGGCGGGCATGGCCACCCCGCGTCCAGCGAGGTGCCAGGTCAGGCAACCCAGGAGAATCAGGGGCACGGCAAAGCTTCCCGGACCGGCCCAGAAGGTGACCCCATTCTGAAGGGACTCCACCGTCTGATCGGCGCCCCTGTCCGCCAGCGCGAGCGGGACGGCTGCCCACATCCCCCGATCCACCCAGCCGGCGATGTCTTCCCAGGCGAAGAGAATCAGCAGCAACAGGTGACCCGTGCCCAGCGCGAGCATGATGCCGCTTGCCCAGCGCAACAGTCGCTTACCAGCGTTCATCGTCAGCCCCGTTCACCACGCCGCGCCGCAAGATCGTTGCGGTCGCGCCAGGCTCGTTCCCACTGCCTGGCCAGGGCTGGGTAGACGATGACGTATCGGAAGGGCGCGATGGCGGCCATGTAGAGCCGCCCGAACCATCCGTTCGGCTTGACGAGGACGGCCATCCGCAGCTCGTGGTCACCGTTCGCTCCCTGCACCCAGCCGAGGTGCATGACGGTGTGCACGGTCTTGTTCGCCAGCTCGCGGGCGGACTCCATGGCAAGCTCGTAGATCGCTTTCAGGGGCATGTTGTCGTTGTCCTGACCCCGGGGAGCATCGCGGAGGTCGCGGGGCAGGCGGTCGCGGATCGAGGCAACCCGGGCACCGACACCCGCCGTCGGGTTGTCCCAGCCGAGGAGTGCGCCGAGCTTCCACCGAACGGCGAACAAGAACCGCACCGGCCAGGTCTGTCTCGCGAGCCCGCCGGCCGTCCGCATCACAGCCAGCATCGTCGGGAAGTCGTCCGGCCCAGCCCGGGGAGTGCGGAACGCCCACACATCCTCGACTCTGAAGTCAGAGGTGAGGTCGTGGATGCGCCACGGATGCTCGGTGTACGTCGACTTCGCGAGTCGTGCCACGCTTCGACCTCTCGTTCTGTACGCAGCCGTATACTTGATCTGTACGCTACCGTACACCCTCACGACACAACACCCTGAGACAGGTGAGTAGGTGCCTTCCATCGCTCGTACCCCACGAAGTCGCTGGATCGAAGCGGGGCTCGACGCCCTCGCCCGGGGCGGACCAGACGCTGTCCGAGTAGAGGCTCTGGCCGCTGAGATCGGGGTGACGAAGGGCGGCTTCTACGGGTACTTCGACGGTCGTCCGCAGTTACTCGCCGAAATGCTCGACGAGTGGGAACGCCGCTGCACCAACGCCATCCTCGAGCAGGTCGAGACCGAAGGCGGCGACCCCGCCGAAAGGGTCCGGCGAGCCGGCCAACTGACCTTCTCGGACGACCTCCACCGGATTGACCTCGCGGTCCGCGAGTGGGCCCGCCATGACCCATCGGTCGCGACGCGACTGCGGCGGATCGACAACACCCGGATGGAGTTCCTTCGCGCAATGTTCGGGAGCTTCATCGCAGACCCCGACGAAGTCGAGGCCCGAAGCACTCTGACCTTCGCGCTCGCGATCGGCCGCCACTTCATCGCCGCAGACCACCCCGGACGCACCACACGCGAAGCCATCCACCTAGCCGGAGAACTTCTCCTGCGGCCCCAACTCTGAACACCCGAGGTTGTCGACCAGACTGGGACTGTCCGAGAAGATCAGACACTCCCGGAGAGCGGGCGGGATCACCGTGAAAGCCTCCTGAACAGCTATGTCGACCCACCCCGCGGTCGCACGTGCGCTCACATCGACACGACTGCGCGTCGGGCGCAACCACTCCTTTCGTCAGTACCGTGACGCCCGATCGGCGGCATAGCGGCGCGGCTTGTAGCAGGTCAGACCCGCGATCGAGACCCGGCCGGAGCCCTTGCCCGACACCGGCGCAATCGGCGTGATGCCGCGTCGACCCCACGTGCGTGCCTTCGGTGGGCGCAGCGTCTGACCGGCCTCGTCCTCGAAGCAGATCCACGCCCTGCGCTGCGCCGCTACCGTTTTCCCGCCGGCCACACCTCCCGCCGCCACGTCATCACCGCAGCCTCGTCCCGTTCCACCGGCCGATGCTTCGGGACCTGCACCGACCAGCCGATACGGTGCAGCAGATAGGAGGTACCGCGCAGCGTGTACCGGGTGTGGAACAGCCGGGCGATCAGGTCCGACACCCGCGCCAGGGTCCACCGTTGATCGTCACCGAACCCGTGCGCGGCCGGCCCCACATCCAACGCTTCGGCCAGGCGCCGCAGCCGCGGCTCGTCGAGGCGACACCGCGACCCGCCGGGCCCTTTCAATGCGAGGGCGTCCTCGCCGCCGGCCCGCCACTGCTGCCGCCAGCCGTACACCGCGGTCTGCGACACCCGCAACCGCGCCGCGATCTCCGGCACCGACACCCCGTCGGCGAACCACCCGGCCGCCTGCCGCCGCACCGCCTCACGCTTGGCCCGCCCCCGCGCCGACAGACCACCACCATCGGGATACCTCATACCACCGGGCACTACCCAGGATCGGCAGGATCACGCATCACAGTGGACCAAGCTGGCCATTCAAGATCTGTACCGGCGGTTCGAGGAGTGTGACGTTCGTGGGCACCGCGCCATCGTCGAACACCTTCTTCCCGACGCCGAGCACGATCGGGTGCACCCAGAGGTCGAGACGGTCGAAGAGCTTCTCGCGCAGGAGGGTCTGCACCAGGTTCAGGCTCCCGACGACCTTCACGTGCTCGTGCTGTCGGTAGACCGGCCAGCCCTCGCTCCAGGTACGCAGCCCCACTGTCGCGCCCCTCCGCCTCGGCCGGCCGTCAGGCGGCTGCCGGTTTCAGCACCACCTTGGAGTAGCCCGGCTCCCGCCGGTCGAAGTGCGCGTACGCCTCCGCCGCCCGCCCGAGCGGCATCTCCTTGCTGACCACGAAACTCGGCTTTGCCCGACCGGCCACGATGAGGTCACGCAGATAGCTGTTGTACGCCTTGACGTTCGTCTGCCCGGACCCCATCCGAAGGCCCTTCTCGAAGAACCTGCCGACCTTGAAGAGCAGTTCTCCGCTGCGGGAGTGCACATCGGGTGCGCCGGGGTCCTGGGACAGGTAGAGCCCGACCACGCCGATGACGCCGGTGGCCCGGACCACCTCCACGAGGCTGTTGAGCACCGCCGCCGGCTGGTCCTCGCCCTCCGGGTTGACCGCCTGGTAGCCGACCGCGTCGACGCCCTTGTCGGTGCCGGCGCCCAGGGTCTGCTCCTTGATCTGCTCGACCGGGTCGGCCTTGCTGTAGTCGATGGGGATCGCTCCGATGGACTCGGCGAGCCGCAACCGGTCGGGGACCTTGTCGACCACGAAGACCTTCGCGGCGCCCATCAGCACGGCGGAGTGCGCGGCCATCAGGCCGACCGGCCCGCCACCCATGATGGTGATGGTTTCCCCGGGGCGCAGGTCGGTCATGGCGACCCCGTGGTAGCCCGTGGGAAAAATGTCGGCGAGCATCGCGAAGTCGTTCTCGTGCCCGTCGCCGTTCGGCAGTTGCAGGCAGTTGAAATCGGCGAACGGCACCCGGAGGTACTCGGCTTGTCCGCCGCGGTAGGGGCCCATCGAGACGTAGCCGTAGGCGCCACCGGCGAAGCCGGGATTGACGGTGAGGCAGAAGCCGGTCTTGCCTTCCCGGCAGTGGCGGCAGAAGCCGCAGGCGACGTTGAACGGGATCGACACCCGGTCGCCCTTTTTGACGCTCACCACGCCGGAGCCGACCTCGACCACGACGCCCATGTTCTCGTGGCCGAACACGATGCCCGGTTCGACCAACGTGCGCCCCTCGTACATGTGCAGGTCGGAACCGCAGATCGCGCTCGACGTGACCTTGATGATCACGTCGTTCGGCGACTCGATGCGTGGGTCTTCGACGTTCTGCACGGTGACGTTGCGCGGTCCCTCGTACACCACTGCCTTCATGTCTACAGAACCTAGGAGGCCGGGGCGTGGAACGTGGGTGTAATGGGCAAATACCACTAATCGGCAGGGTCCTGGCCGCCGGATTGAGTCGTGCCCGCCAGTTCGGCTGGCGCGACGGCTCCCGCGTTCGTGCGGCCGCCCGGGTGCGGACGCGCCCCCGGTTCGTGTTCACCCGGGTACGTCCGGAGCCGGGTGTCACTGTTGGCGGCCCGCACCGCGGCGGCAACGAGCCCGTGGTCCGGCGAGAGGTGGCAGACCGGATCGGTGCGAGCGGCGTCACCGGTGAGTTGGAACGCCTGGCAACGGCACCCGCCGAAGTCGATCTCGCGGCGCGCGCAGCTCTGGCAGGGGTCAGGCATCCAGTGGGTGCCGCGGAAAGCCTGGAACAGCGGCGACTGCGTCCAGATCCACGCAAGCGTGTCCGCGCGTACGTTCGCGGAGGGTAGCGGCAACGCCTGCGCGGCCGGGCAGGGGAGGACATCGCCGTTGGGCGCCACGGTGAGCTGCCGCTGTCCCCACCCCCCCATGCACGGCTTCGGGTACCGCTCGTAGTAGTCGGGCAGGACGTAGACGATCTCCATCCGCCCCTTCAGGCGCTCCCGGGCGGCCCGGGCGACACTTTCCGCTTGCTCGACCTGCGACCTGGTGGGCAGCAGCGCGTCGCGGTTGCGCCATGCCCAGCCGTAGTACTGGGTGTGGGCCAACTCGACGCGCTCGGCCTGCACCTCTTCCGCCAGCCCAAGGATGTCGGCGATCCGGTCGATGTTGTGCCGGTGCAGGACGACGTTCAACGTCAGCGGCCAGCCCAGCTCCTTGACCAGGCGCGCTGCCTCGATCTTGCGCGCGAAGGACGGGGTGCCGGCGATCCGGTCGGACTCGGTCGGACCGTCGGCCTGAATGCTGATCTGCACGTGGTCGAGTCCGGCTGCTCTGAGCTGTTCGGCACGCCGGCGGGAGAGGCCGAGCCCGCTGGTGATGAGGTTCGTGTACAGGCCGAACTCGGTGGCTGTGCCCACGATCTGGGCTACGTCGCGGCGCTGCAGCGGTTCGCCGCCGGACAGGTGAAGTTGCAGAACGCCCAGTTCCCGGGCCTCGGCCAGCACCCGCTGCCACTCCGCCGTGGTCAGCTCGTCCCGGTAGTCGGCCAGGTTGAGCGGGTTCGAGCAGTACGCGCAGTGCAGCGGGCAGCGGTAGGTGAGTTCGGCCAACAACCCGAACGGCCTAGTCATCGCTGAGCTCCACGCACCACCTGGCGACGAGGCGAGTGAGGAAGTTCGGCACCTCTTCGCCGATCACGCAGTTGTACTGGCCGCGCAGCTCCGCCACGATCTCGGCCACCGTCCGCTGTCCGTCACAAAGTCCGAGGATGGCCGCGCCGGTCGCGTTCATGACCAGGACCGACTCCGGCGCCAGCAGCACGTGCCGTTCGCGCACCTGATCGAAGATCAGGTGGACGTGCGGTGAGAGCTTTGGGCGGCTGGACGGTCGCACTGCCGGGCTCGTCGCCGTCTCGGCTGGATCAGTCTGCATAAGCCCGGTCGATCGCATCGAGGATGCCCCAGAGAACATCGCATTTGAAGGACAGCGCCGCCAGGACGCGTTCCTGGTCGTCGGTTGACCGGCAGTGTTCGGTCACCACGTCCAGGGCGTGTTCGCAATCGCGACGAGCCTGCGTCAGACGGGCCCGGAAGTACGCAAGGCCGTCCCGGTCGATCCAGGGGTAGAAGCGCTCGAACGCGGCGATGCGCTCGGCCATCAGGTCCGGCGCGAACAGCTCGGTCAACGAGGATGCCACCGCCTCGACCCACGGCCGGGTCCGGGCGAACGTGACGTACGCATCGACGGCGAATCGAACCCCGGGAACGAGGTGACGCCGGTCGACTATTTCCTCGCGGGTCAGTTCCACCGCCTCACCCAGGCGCAGCCAGGCCTCGATGCCACCTCCGCCACTCGTCGTGCCGTCGTGGTCGATGATGCGTTGGATCCAGCGCCGGCGTACCTCCCGATCGGGGCAGTTGGCGAGGATGGCGGCGTCCTTGCGCGGGATGTTCTCTTGGTAGTAGAAGCGGTTGGCCACCCACCCCTGAATCTGCCGGCGGCTCAGCCGCCCGTTGTTCATTTTGACGTGGAAGGGATGCTGGTGGTGGTAGCGCTGCGACTGGGCGCGCAGCGCTGCGACGAAGCTGTCGGTGTCGGTTAACGTCATCATCGCCCCTAGACTTTTACTTCCAGCCCGTCCGCGGCCACTTCCATGCCGCGCTCCTCGACGAGGCGTCGCTCGGGCGAGTCTTCCAGCAGGATCGGATTTGTGTTGTTGATATGGATGTAGATCTTGCGCTCGATCTGAAGTGGTGACAGCTGTCGGAGACTGCCGTCGGGGCCGTCGATCGGCAGGTGCCCCATCTCGCGCGCCGAGCGTTCGGCCAGACTGAGCCGGATCAGCTCGTCGTCGCTCCAGCAGGTTCCGTCGACGAGCAGGCAGGCGCAGCCATCCAGCTGTGCGCGTACCGCCGACGTGAGCTCCTGCACGCCCGGCAGGTAGACGGCTGTCCGGCCGCTGTGCTCGTCGGTCAGCCGGTATCCCACGACCCGCGCCTGCCCACTGCCCGGACCGAAGCGGGTTCGCTTGCTCGTGGGCACGTCGAAGGCCCGGTAGGACAATCCGGCTCCCAGGGATACGTCGGCTCCCGGGACGACCTGTCGCCAGGTGACCGGGCAGTACGCTTCGAGCGTCCGAACCAGGGCCGTCCCCGAGCACAGGATCTCCCGCACCGCAGCGGTGGCGTGCAACTCGAGACCCCGCCCCTCGCGCAGGAGCAGCAGGCCGAGCGTGTGGTCGAGTTCGGCGTCGGTGAGCAGCACCGCCTGCAGCGGAGTCGCTCTCCCGTCCTGCGGGTGCAGAGCGGGGAAGGACTCGAACTGGACACGGAGGTCAGGGGAGGCATTGATCAAAAACCACCGCCGGTAGTCGGCGCTGACCGCGACCGACGACTGCGTGCGGGGGCGACACGGGCGCGATCCGTCGCGTACCGCCCGGCAGGCGGGGCAGTTGCAGTTCCACTGTGGGAAAGCTCCGCCCGCCGCTGACCCCAACACCCGCACCCACATCGTCGTTCTCCGCCTCGGCGCCTTGAGCAAACTTGTGTTGGCAGACCGGATGGGTGCCCGCGGCAGCCGGCACCCATCCGTCGACACAGGCCCTAGACCTCCCACCGGCCGGTGTACATCGTCACCTCGGGACCGCACCCGATTTCCTCGAACTCGGGGGCCTCCCACTCCAGAAGATCAGACGGGACGGCAATGGTTTCCACGGCAGACACCTCCTCTCTGTCCCCTCAGGAACGGGTTAGTCTTCTGGCAGCGCGAAGGCGAAGAGGCTGCCTCCGTGGTGCGCGCCCACCATCTCGGGTGAGAAGCCTTCGACCCAGCTACCCCACCCGGTAGGCACGGCTAAGTACTGCCTTCCGTCGACGCTGTAGGTCGTCGGGCTACTGTGGTGGCCACTTCCCGTCTGAAACTGCCACAACAGCTTCCCGGTGGAAGCATCGAACGCGTTGAACTCCCCGGTGGGTTCGCCGGCGAACACCAGGTCACCTCCTGTGGCCAGCACCGACGCGGACATCGGCTGCTTGGAGCGCCACCGCCACACCTCCTCGCCCGTGGACGCGGCAAAAGCCTTCACGAACCCCTGCGCGTCCTTGGTGAGGGGCGAGACGCTTGCTCCCCAGTAGGGAATGCCCTCCTTGAACTCCCGATGCCGCCGGGTGACCTCCGCGCCGACATCTTGTACGGGCACGTAGAACATCTGCGTCCTGGGGCTGTAAGCCGCGTGCGTCCATTCCTTGGCGCCACCCGGCCCCGGCCAGAAGCGGACCGGCTCCCCTTCCTTGGGGTAGACCTTGGGCGTCACCTTGCCGTTGGCGTCGATCTCACCCCAGGTGATCCGTTCGCCGAAGGGAGTTACCCGGACGAACTGGCCCTCCGTACGGTCCAGGACGAAGAAGTAACCGTTCTTGTCGAAGTGTGCCAGTAGCTTGCGTCCGTCTAGCTCGAAGAGGATGTTCTCCATGTTGCTGTCGTAGTCCCACACGTCGTGCGGGGTGTACTGGTAGTGCCAGCGGATCTGGCCGTTGTCCGGATTCACGGCTATGACGGAGTCGGTGTAAAGGTTGTTACCCTCCCGGACGCTTCCGTCGAAGTCGGGCGCCGGATTACCGGTTCCCCAGTACAGGAGATTCAGCTCCGGGTCGTAGGTGCCGGTGACCCAGCAGTTCCCGCCACCCCGCGCCCAGGCCGGGCCGTCCGGCCAGGTCTCCGACCCCGGCTCGCCGGGCTTCGGGACGGTGTAGGTGCGCCAGACGTGCCGTCCGGTCTCGACGTCGAAGGCGTCGAGGTGGCCGCGGACCCCGAATTCCCCGCCGGAGCTCCCGACGATGACCAGGTCCTTCACCACCAAGGGTGCGACCGTGGCGCTCTCGCCGGCCCGCACGTCACCGTACGCTTGATCCCAGACACACTGAGCCTTTCCGCGTAACGGGTCGTGGCGTTGGGTGATCAGGTTGTGCGGTTGTGCTCGATGTGCAGGAGTACGAGGGCCGCCGCGGTGATCCTGCCGATGTTCCACGGGCACAGGCTGACGTTGCG
>NZ_JBDPMC010000058.1:0-43427 GCF_039871625.1 Micromonospora sp. B11E3
CCAAAGCGGAGTTCCTGGTCTCGAGGGTTTCTTGGAGTGACTCACCTCAATACCGGAACTCCGCTTCTGTTTGCCTGAGCGACACACCCCTCGACAGCCGCCACAACGCCTTAACCGAGCGGCGTTGCCACTAGCCGACGCGCGGGTGCAGGCAATACCCTTCGGTAACCGCAGAACCGACGTGACCCCCGTCACGCCTCCACCCCTGAAGGCGGCTACAGCGATGGCTCTCGATGTACCGTACCGGTCCATCCCGGACATGTTCCTCAAGCGCGTGGCGGCGACTCCCGATCGCCGCGCGTTCGGCCACCCCGCCCCCGACGGCTCCGGCCCGGCCTGGCTGACCTGGGCGCAGGTCGGGCAGCGCGCCAAGGCGATCGCGGCCGGGCTGCACGGGCTCGGCATCGGCCAGGAGGACCCGGTGGCCATCCTGTCGAGCACCCGGCTCGACTGGGTGCTCGCCGACTTCGGCATCATGCTGGCCGGCGGCGCCACCACGACGGTGTACCCGACCACCGAGTCCGAGGACGCCACGTACATCGTCGCGGACTCCGGGTCCCGGGTGCTGTTCGCCGAGAACCCCGCCCAGGCCGCGAAGGTCGCCGGGGCGCAGCTGCCGGCGCTGACCCACGTGGTGCTCTTCGACGGCGCGGCCGACCCCGCCGCCGGCGTACCGCAGCTCACCCTCGCCGAGCTGGAGGAGCGCGGCGCCCGGGCGCTGGAGGCCGAGCCAGGCCTGGTGGAGCGGCTGGTGGCGGGCATCGGGCCGGAGCACCTGGCCACACTGATCTACACCTCGGGCACCACCGGCCGCCCCAAGGGCGTCGAGCTGCTGCACGGCGGCTGGTGCTGGGAGGGCGTGGCGCAGGCCGAGGTGGGGCTGCTGCGCGACGACGACCTGCAGTACCTGTGGCTCCCGCTGTCCCACTCGTTCGGCAAGACCCTGCTCTGCGGGGTGACCCACGTCGGCCTGCCCACCTACGTCGACGGCCGGGTCGACAAGCTGGTCGAGCTGCTGGCCGTCGTCCGGCCGACGCTGCTGTGCGGGGCGCCCCGGATCTTCGAGAAGGTCTACAACAAGGCGGTCACCACCGCCCAGGACGCCGGCGGCGCGAAGGCGAAGATCTTCGCGTGGGGGGTGCGGACCGGCAAGGAGAAGGTCGCGCTCGAGCAGGCCGGCAAGCCGGTCCCCCTCGGGCTGCGGCTACGCTACGCGCTGGCCGAAAGGCTGGTGTTCAGCAAGCTCCAGGCCCGCCTCGGCGGGCGGATCCGGGTGCTGGTCTCCGGCTCCGCGCCGCTGAGCCCCGAGATCGGCACCTTCTTCGCCGCCGCCAACCTGCCGATCTCCGAGGGGTACGGCCTGACCGAGACCAGCGCCGGCAACTTCGTCAACCCGCCGGACGGGCTGCGCATCGGCACCGTCGGCCGGGCGTTGGGCGACCTGGAGTGCCGGATCGACACCGACGGGGAGATCCTGCTCCGCGGCCGGCCGGTGATGCGCGGCTACCACAACCTGCCCGAGGAGACGGCCGCCGCGTTCACCTCCGACGGGTTCTTCCGCACCGGCGACATCGGCAGCCTGGACGACGACGGGTACCTGCGCATCACGGACCGCAAGAAGGAGCTGGTCAAGACCTCGGGCGGCAAGTACATCGCCCCGTCGCACATCGAGGGCATGTTCAAGGCGCTGTGCCCGTACACGTCGCAGGCCGTGGTCGTCGGGCAGGCCCGCAACTACTGCACGATGCTGGTCACCCTCGACCCCGACGCGATCCGGGGCTGGGCCGCCGGCGGCCCCCTCGACGGCCGCGACTACGCCGAGATCGTCACCTCGGACGAGGCCCGGGCCATGGTCGAGGAGTACGTGGCCCAGCTCAACGCGAAACTCAACCGCTGGGAGACGATCAAGAAGGTCACCGTCCTGCCCCGGGACCTGACCATCGAGCACGGCGAGATGACCCCGTCGCTGAAAATCAAGCGGCGCGGCGTGGAGAGCAACTTCGCCGCCGAGATCGACCGGATGTACGAGGGCACGCTCGCCGAGCTCTGAGCCGACCGGCGGGGCGGGAGTCAGGCGATGACCGCCGGCTCCCGCCACTGCGGCCGGCCGCCGCGGTCCAGGTCGTAGCGGACGGCGGCGAGCCGGCCGACGGCCTCGACGAGGTCCGCGGCGGGCAGGGTGAACGGCAGCCGCAGGAAGCGCTCCAGCGTCCCGTCCAGGCCGAACCGGGGGCCGGGTGCCAGCCGTACGCCGACCTCCTCGGCCTCCCGGGCGAGGGCGCTGGAGATCGGCCCGTCCAGCTCGACCCAGAGCGTCACGCCGCCGCGCGGCACGGTGACCCGCCAGTCCGGCAGCCGCTCGGCCAGCGCGTCCGTGAGCGCGTCCCGCTGGGCGGCGAGCTGCGCCCGGCGGGCGGCGACGATGGCCGGCCCGGCGGCCAGCAGGTGCACCGCGACGAGCTGGTCCAGCACCGGGCTGGCCATGTCCACCCCGACCCGGGCGGCGGCCAGCCGCTGCACCTGCGGGGCGGACGCGCGGACCCAGCCGATCCGCAGGCCGCCCCAGTACGGCTTGCTCATCCCGCCGATGGAGATCACCCGCGAGTGCCGGTCGAAGGTGGCGGTGGGCGGCGGCAGCGGGGTGCCGTCCAGCGGCAGGTCCACGAACGACTCGTCGACCACCAGGTCGGTGCCGGCGGCGTGCGCCGCGGCGACCACCCGCTCGCGCAGGTCGGCGGGCATCAGGTGCCCGGTCGGGTTCTGGAAGTCGGGGATCAGGTACGCCAGCTTCGGCCGGCCCTGGCGCAGGCTGCCCAGCAGCAGGTCGGCGTCCCAGCCGGCGCCGTCGACGGCCAGCCCGTGCGTGGTGATCCGGGCCCGGCGGGCGGCCAGCGCGGCCAGGGCGTTCGGGTACGTCGGGGACTCGACCAGGACGCTGCCGCCGGGGGCGAGGGCGAGCCGCAGCACCAGGTCCAGCGCGTGCTGGGTGCCGCTGGTGACCATGATCTGGTCGGGCGAGGTGGGCAGGCCGCGCGCGGTGTACCCGGCGGCGACCGCCTCGCGCAGCTCGATGATGCCCGTGGGGTGGTATCCCGCCCCGCCCAGGTAGCGGGGCAGGTCCTCGGCGGCGGCGCGGGCGGCGGTCATCAGCTCCGGTGGGGCGGCCAGCGCCGCCACCCCGAGGTCGATCATGTCCCGGTCGTCCTGCGGGGTCCACAGGCCGGTGCTGGCGACGCGGTGGGTGCCCGGGAGCATCGTCCAGCTCCCCGCGCCCCGCCTGCTCGCCAGGTGGCCGCTCTCCCGCAACTGCCGGTACGCCGCCGTCACCGTGGTCCGGCTGATCCGCAGCGCCTCGGCCAGCTCGCGCTCGGCCGGCAGGCGTACCCCCAGCGGCAGGCGTCCGTCGGCGAGCAGGCCGCGGACGGCGGCGGCGAGGGCGGCGTAGTCGGGGCTGCGCCGGCGGCCCGGCAGAGCATGCCACTGCCCCAGAAGCCGAGCCAATTGGGCACCGCGCACCTGACTCGTCATGGCCACCTCTCCGATATTGGCTCTTCTACCCGCGGAATTGGCCCCTAGGGTGGCACGCATGGCAGAGATTGGCAATCTTCGGCACCGGCCGGTCCGGCGCCTGACGCAGCTCTACGCCGGGCTCGTCCTGTACGGCGTGAGCATGGCGCTGATGATCCGCTCCGAGCTGGGCCTCAACCCGTGGGACGTGTTCCACCAGGGCCTGTCCCGGGGCACCGGGCTGTCGTTCGGCACCGTCACCATCGCCGTCGGCGCGCTGGTCCTGCTGCTGTGGATCCCGCTGCGGCAGCGCCCCGGCCTGGGCACGGTCAGCAACGTGCTGGTCATCGGGCTGGTGGTCGACGCCACCCTCGCCCTGCTGCCGGGCGGCGCCCCGCTGCCGGCGCGGGCGGCACTGCTCGTCACCGGCATCGTGGCCAACGGCGCCGCCACCGCGCTGTACCTCGGCGCGCGGCTCGGCCCGGGCCCCCGGGACGGCCTGATGACCGGATACGTGGCCCGCCGCCCGGGTCGGTCGATCCGACTGGTCCGCACCGTCATCGAGGTCACCGTGCTGGCGCTGGGCTGGCTGCTCGGCGGCACGGTCGGCGTCGGCACGGTCGCGTACGCGCTCGCCATCGGGCCACTCGTCCAACTGTTCCTGCCACCCTGCACGGTGGACCTGCCGGCCCGGCCGGTCGCCGACCACGTCGCGCCGACCGCAGTGGACAGCGGCCGAACGGGCTGAGCCAGGACGACAAGAGGGTAGCCGAAGTGGCAGTTTCCTCCGGGGCCCGGGCACGGCATCATTCCTGCATGGGGGAGAACGGATGGCGCTGGACGGACGCCTGGATCTTCGTCGCACTGGTCATCGCGAGCGGCGCGGGACGACATCGCCGCTCGGCGTCCACCCGGCGGCCCGAGGGCGTACGGCTGGCTGACGTGCTCTCCACCGCCGACCACCTCAACCAGGCCATCCCGGAACGGCACGAGGTGGAGAACGCCGTCCGGCGGCTGCTCGGCGCCGGCCTGGTGACCGTCTCGGACGGCTGGTTCCGGATCACCAGCGAAGGCGAACGCCTCTGGCGCACCCGGCCCAGCGCGGGCCTGGCGACCATGGTCGACACCGTCCAGGGCGTGCTACGCCGCCGGCACACCCCGGCCAGCGCCGACTGGACGCTGGCCGAGGAGGAGCACGCCGCCGCCGTGCAGGAGTACGTCGTCCGCTCGATCCCGGCCCCGCGCCGCTCCCCCGAGGGGCAGTCCGGACGCGGCTGACCCGGCCCTCGCCCGCACCGGCCGCGCCGCCCGGCGCGGCCGGTCCCGGCCCTCGTCCGCGCCGCCCGGCCGGCCCGGCCCCTCGCCCGTCAGGGGCGAAGGTCAGCGGACGGGGTGGCCCGAGCCGCGCAGGCTCTCCTTGACCTCGCCGACGGTCAGCTCCCCGAAGTGGAAGACGCTCGCGGCCAACACCGCATCGGCCCCCGCCGCGATCGCCGGCGGGAAGTGGCCGACCTCGCCCGCGCCGCCGCTGGCCACGACGGGCACGTCGACGACCCGACGCACCGCGCCGATCAGCTCGAGGTCGAAGCCGGCCTTGGTGCCGTCGGCATCCATCGAGTTGAGCAGGAGCTCCCCCGCGCCCAGCTCGGCGCCGCGCCGCGCCCACTCCACCGCGTCGATCCCGGTGCCCCGGCGCCCGCCGTGGGTGGTCACCTCGAAGCCGCTCGCCGTGGTGCCGGCCGGGGCGCGGCGCACGTCGAGGGAGAGCACCAGCACCTGCCGGCCGAACCGGTCGGCGATCTCGGCGATCAGCTCCGGCCGGGCGATCGCGGCGGTGTTCACCCCGACCTTGTCGGCCCCGGCCCGCAGCAGCGTGTCGACGTCGGCGACCCGCCGGACGCCCCCGCCCACCGTGAGCGGGATGAAGACCGACTCGGCGGTGCGGCGCACCACGTCGAGCATGGTGCCGCGGTCACTGGACGAGGCGGTCACGTCCAGGAACGTCAGCTCGTCCGCGCCCGCCCGGTCGTACGCGGCGGCCAGTTCCACCGGGTCGCCGGCGTCGCGCAGGTCGAGGAAGTTGACCCCCTTGACCACCCGACCCGCGTCCACGTCCAGACACGGGATCACCCGTACCGCCACCGTCATGCCGCGAGCCTATCCAACCGGGCGGGCGGGGCGGCACGCCCGGACGGACCGACCGCCGGGAACGAGTCCGGCGTCACAGTCGGCCGAGCGCCCTGCCCAGGTTCTCGCCGCCGTCAGCCCAGCCATGCCTCAAGCTCGACCTCCACCAGGTGCTCCGGGTCGATCAGCCCGGCCACCACCACCATGGTCGCCACCGGGCGGACCGCCCCGAACACCGCGTTGTGCGCCCGGCCGACCTCGTCGGCGTGGCTCCGGTCGGTCACGTACATCCGGGTCCGGACCACGTCGCCCGGCCCCGCGCCCACCTCCGCGAGCGCGTCCAGGCCGATCCGCAGCGCCTGGGCGGTCTGCGCGGCGGGGTCCCCGACGTGCACCACCCGGCCGTCGACCGTCGAGGTGCAGCCGGCGGTGATCGCCAGGCTTCCGGCCCGGACCACCCGGCAGTAGCCGTACCGGGCCTCCCACGGGCCGCCGGAGCCGAGCCGGGTGACGACGGGGCCCTCGCCCGCGATCGCCGTCACGCCGCCTCGCGCAGTGCCGCGAGGGCCTCGGCGACGGTGAACGCGCCCGCGTAGAGCGCCTTGCCGGCGATCACACCCTCCACCCCCACCGGCTCCAGGGCCGCCAGGGCGCGCAGGTCGTCCAGCGTCGAGACGCCCCCGGAGGCGATCACCGGGGCGTCGGTGCGGGCGCAGACCTCCCGCAGCAGGTCCAGGTTCGGCCCGCGCATGGTGCCGTCCTTGGTGATGTCGGTGACCACGTACCGGGAGGCCCCGGCCTTGTCGAGGCGCTCCAGCACCTCGAACAGGTCACCGCCCTCCCGGGTCCAGCCCCGCGCCGCGAGGGTACGGCCCCGCACGTCCAGCCCGATGGCGACGCGGTCGCCGTACTCGCCGCAGATCCGGTCGCACCACTGCGGGTCCTCCAGCGCGGCCGTGCCGATGTTGACCCGGGCCGCGCCGGTGGCCAGGGCGGCGCGCAGCGACGCGTCGTCCCGGATCCCGCCGGAGAGCTCCACCCTGACGTCGAGCCGGCGGACCACGTCGGCCAGCAGGGCGGCGTTGGAGCCCCGGCCGAACGCGGCGTCCAGGTCCACCAGGTGGATCCACTCGGCGCCGTCGCGCTGCCAGGCCAGCGCCGCGTCGAGGGGATCGCCGTACGCGGTCTCGCTGCCGGCGGCGCCCTGCACGAGCCGGACGGCCTGGCCGTCGGCGACGTCCACGGCGGGCAACAGGGTCAGGCTCACAGTTCGACTCCTTACTGTCGGTGACGACGCGTCGGTTCCGTCCGTAGGACGCGTCAGGAACGCCGGTCCAGGGCGAGCACCACGATCGCCGGCAGGCCCAGCAGCAACAGCGCGACCAGGGCCAGCCGCAGCGCGAGGCTGTCGACGAACACCCAGATCCCGAGCAGCGCGACGCCGGTCAGCCCGACGATCGCGGCCCGCTCGCCCCGCGTGTGCCGGGCCAGCCGACCGGCGCGGCGGCTGGGCCAGCGGGGCGTGAGACGGCGCATCACCGCGCGGCGGCGCTCCCGGCGGGCCACCCGGCGTCGGCGCACGGCCCGCTCCCGCTCCAGCTGCGCCTCGCGGGCCGCCCGCCGGCGGGCCCGTTCCTTGCTCACCGGGCCAGTCTTTCGTTCGCGACTGCGGGGCTCGCAAGCTCACTCCTCGCGCTCACCCAGCCCAGTCTTCCGTTCGCGGTCAGCCGTTCGGTCACAGCGCGGCCAGCCAGTTGCGCAGCAGCGCCGCGCCGGTGTCAGCCGACTTCTCCGGGTGGAACTGCACGGCCGACAGCGCGCCCCGCTCGACGGCGGCGACGAAGTCCGCCTCGTGGTGGGCGGTGGTCACCGTGACCCCCGCCGCGGCCAGCGCCGCCGGCTCGCTCGCCCCGTACGAGTGGACGAAGTAGAACCGGCTGTCGGCCGGCAGGCCGGCGAACAGCGTCGACGAGGCGGGGGCGTGCACGGTGTTCCAGCCCATGTGGGGCAGCCGGGCAGCGGGCAGCCTCGTCACCCCGCCCGGCAGCAGCCCGAGCCCCTTGGTCACCAGGCCGTGCTCGTCGCCGTGCTCGAACAGCACCTGCATGCCCACGCAGATGCCCAGCACCGGGCGGCCGGCGGCCACCCGCTCGGCGATCACCGGGCCGGCTCCCAGCGCCTCGATGCCCGCCATACAGGCGGCGAACGCCCCGACGCCCGGCACGACCAGGCCGTCGGCCTCGGCGGCGGCGGCCAGGTCGTCGGTCACCGTGACGCGCCCGCCGGCCCGCTCCAGGGCCCGCTCGGCCGAGCGGAGGTTGCCCGAGCCGTAGTCGAGGACCACGATCCGCTTGCTCACGAGCCCTCCCCGGGCAGCAGCCAGAGCACCCCGCCGGCGGTGGCGAGCACCGCGAGCAGCGCCGTGATCACCACGGCGCCCCGCGGCGCGCCCTGCCGGTACAACGACCACGTCCCGCCCACGAGCACGCCGGCCAGGATCAACAGCAGGGTCGGCAGCACCGCGCCCATCAGCGTCTTCCTTCCTTCGCCGCCCCGGTCACAGGGCGCCCTTGGTGCTGGGGATCGCGCCCGCCGCGCGCGGGTCGACCGCGGTGGCCTCGCGCAGCGCGCGGGAGACCGCCTTGAACTGCGCCTCGACCACGTGGTGGGCGTCCGGGTGGCCGCCGGGGCGGGCGGCCCGCAGCACGTCCACGTGCAGCGTGATCCGGGCCGCCTGGCCGAAGGACTCCCAGATGTGCCGGGTCATGCTGGTCGGGTAGACCGGCCCGATGTACGGGGCCAGCGGCGGCTCGTCGTGCACCACGTACGGCCGGCCGGACAGGTCGACGGCGGCCCGGACCAGCACCTCGTCCATGGGGACGGTGGCCGAGCCGTACCGCCGGATGCCGGCCTTGTCCCCCAACGCCTGGTCGAACGCGGCGCCCAGCGCGAGCGCGGTGTCCTCCATGGTGTGGTGCGCGTCGATCTCCAGGTCACCGGCCGTCCGCACGGTCAGGTCGAAGCCGCCGTGCCGGGCGATCTGGTGGAGCATGTGGTCGTAGAAGCCGACCCCCGTGCTGATCTCGGCCTGGCCGGTGCCGTCGAGGTCGATCTCGACGAGGACCTTGGTCTCCTTGGTGATCCGCTCCACCCGGGCGGTGCGACTCATTGCACATTCTCCATTGCGGCGAGGAAGGCGTCGGTCTCGGCGGGGGTGCCGGCGGTGACCCGCAGCCAGCCGGGCAGGCCGACGTCGCGGACCAGCACGCCCCGCTCCAGCAGGGCCCGCCAGGCCGCCGCCTGGTCCCCCTCCACGGCGAACAGCACGAAGTTGGCGTCGCTGTCGGCGACCCGGTGACCCCGGGCGCGCAGCTCGGCGACGATCCGGTCCCGCTGGGTCTTGATCGCGTCGACCGTGCCGAGCAGGGCGTCACGGTGGGCCAGCGCCGCCCGGGCGGCGGCCTGGGTGAGCGCCGAGAGATGATACGGCAGCCGGACGAGCTGCACCGCCGCCACCACGGCCGGGTCGGCGGCGAGGTACCCGAGCCGGCCGCCGGCGAAGCCGAACGCCTTGCTCATCGTCCGGGTCACCACGAGCCGGGGGTGGCCGGGCAGCACCGCGAGGGCGCTGACCGTGCCGGGCCGGGCGAACTCCGCGTACGCCTCGTCGACCACCACCATGCCGGGGGCGGCGTCGAGCACGGCGGCGACCACCGCCGGGTCGAGCGCCGTGCCGGTCGGGTTGTTCGGCGAGCAGAGGAACACCACGTCGGGGTTGTGCTCGCGGACCTGGGCCACCGCCTCCTCGGCGGTCAGCCCGAAGTCGGCGCCGCGCCGCGCCGGCACCCAGCCGGTGCCGGTGCCCAGCGCCAGCAGCGGGTGCATCGAGTACGCCGGGGTGAACCCCAGCGCCGTACGACCCGGACCGCCGAACGCCTGGAGCAGCTGCTGCTGGACCTCGTTGGAGCCGTTGGCCGCCCACACCTGCTCGCCGGTGAGCCCGTGGCCCAGGTACGCGGCCAGGTCGGCGCGCAGCGCCACGGCGTCCCGGTCCGGGTAGCGGTTCAGGTCGCGCAGCTCGGCCGTGAGGGCCTTGGCGATCGCGTCCGCCACCGGCTCCGGCACCGGGTAGGAGTTCTCGTTGGTGTTCAGCCGCACCGGCACGTCGAGCTGCGGCGCCCCGTACGGGGACAGCCCGCGCAGGTCGTCGCGGATCGGCAGGTCGTCGAGCCTGGTCACGTGCCCTCCCCCGGGAAGCGCACGCTGACCGCCTGGCCGTGGGCCGGCAGGTCCTCCACGGTCGCCAGGGTCACCACGTGCGGGGCGACCTCGCGCAGCGCGTCCTCGGTGTACTCCACGAGGTGGATGCCGCGCAGGAACGACTGCACCGACAGCCCGGAGGAGTGCCGGGCGCAGCCGCCGGTGGGCAGGACGTGGTTGGAGCCGGCGCAGTAGTCGCCGAGCGACACCGGCGAGTACGCGCCGACGAAGATCGCCCCGGCGTTGCGGACCCGCAGCGCCCACTCGCGGGCGTTCTCGGTCTGGATCTCCAGGTGCTCGGCCGCGTACGCGTCGACCACCCGCAGGCCGGCCGCCAGGTCGTCGACCAGCACCACGCCGCTCTGCTCGCCGCCGAGGGCGGTGGCGACCCGCTCGGCGTGCTTGGTCGCGGGCACCTGCCGGGCCAGCTCGGCCTCGACCGCGTCGGCCAGCGCGACCGACGGGGTGACCAGGACGCTCGCCGCGAGGGGGTCGTGCTCGGCCTGGCTGATCAGGTCGGCGGCGACGTGTGCCGGGTCCGCCGTGTCGTCGGCGAGGATGGCGATCTCGGTCGGGCCGGCCTCGGCGTCGATGCCGACCACCCCGCGCAGCAGCCGCTTCGCGGCGGTCACCCAGATGTTGCCCGGCCCGGTGATCATGTCGACGGGCTCGCAGTGCTCCGTGCCGGCCGGGTCGACCGTCGACCCGTACGCGAGCATGGCCACCGCCTGCGCGCCGCCGACGGCGTAGACCTCGTCGACGCCGAGCAGCCCGCACGCGGCGAGGACCCGGGCGTCGGGCAGGCCGCCGTTGTCCTTCTGCGGCGGGCTGACCACGACCAGCGAGCGGACCCCGGCCGCCTGGGCGGGGACGACGTTCATCACCACGGTCGACGGGTACATCGCCAGGCCGCCGGGGACGTACAGGCCGACCCGGTCGACCGGCACCCAGCGCTCGGTGACCGTGCCGCCCGGCACCACCTGCGTGGT
Organism: Micromonospora sp. B11E3; assembly: GCF_039871625.1. Lineage (NCBI taxonomy): Bacteria > Bacillati > Actinomycetota > Actinomycetes > Micromonosporales > Micromonosporaceae > Micromonospora > Micromonospora sp. B11E3. Next base: position 10,884 of record NZ_JBDPMC010000058.1, read on the forward strand.
GTGGTCGACGCGGCGCTGGTCGGCGTGCACCCGGCGGGCCCGGCCGATCGACTCCAGCAGGGCCGCCCGGACCGCCGGGTCGAGCGCCCGCTCGGCCGCCGCGATCGCCTCGGCGGGAACCCGCAGCCGCTCCGGCGAGACACCGTCGAACCGCTCGCTCGCGTCGCGGATCGCCGCGTACCCATGCTCGCGCACCGCCTCGACGAGGGGACGGATCCGCTCGACGGCCACGGAGACGTCGAGCTGGGCACGGGGCAGCAGGCGGCGCGGGTCACGGGAGACGCCGCGCAGGTCGATCCGGTTCAACACCCCTGCGAGTCTAGGCCGCCCGGCGCGGGCCGGCCCACGACGCCCGCAGGCCGGGACGGTGAGCCGAGCCACGCCGGGTCGGCGCGGGCGGACTAGGCTCGACGGCGTGACTGCGCGGTTGCCGGTTTTCCCCCTCGGAACGGTGCTCTTCCCCGGCCTGGTGCTGCCGCTGCACATATTCGAGGAGCGCTACCGGGCGCTGGTGCGCCACCTGGTGACCCTGCCGGAGGGCACCCCCCGCGAGTTCGGGGTGGTGGCGATCCGGGCCGGCTGGGAGGTGGCCCCCGGGTCGCCCGAGCGCCCCGTGCCCGGGGTCGGGCCGGTCACGCTGCACGAGGTGGGCTGCACCGCCGAGCTGCGCCAGGTGACCGAGCTGCCCGACGGGGGGTTCGACATCGTCACGGTGGGGCGGCGGCGGTTCCGGGTCACCGGGGTCGACGAGGAGGCCGCACCGTACCTGACCGCCGAGGTGGAGTGGCTGCCCGAGCCGGGCGGGCCGGACGAGACCGCCGGCCTGCTCGCCGCCCGGGTGATCTCGGTGTTCCGGCAGTACCTGGGGTTGATCCGACCCGACCCGCAGGAGATCTCCGAGCAGCTGCCGGAGGATCCGACCGTGCTGTCCCATCTGGTCGCCGCGACGGCCGTGCTGACCGTCGACGACCGGCAGCGGCTGCTCGCGATCGACGACACGGCCGCCCGGCTCCGCGCCGAGTTGCGGCTGCTCAACCGCGAGGCGGCTCTGTTGCGCCAGGTGCGGGCGGTTCCGGTGCCGCTGTCGGAACTGGCGGGTCCGCCGGCCCCGAACTGACCGCCGGCACGTCGGCCGTACCGGCGGTCCCGGGGGCGGCGTCCCCGGCGGGCCCCTGCTCCGGCCCGGCGCCGGGGCCGCCGACCGGGGGCCAGGCAGCGTCGGGCTCCGGCTCCGGGCGCAGCGACGGCCACCGGGACCAGCCGGCCAGCAGGGTGTACGTCACCGCCGCGCCGAACGCCGGCAGCAGCAGGTTGCCGTACGGCACGGGGAACACGCCGAGCAGCAGTTCCACGCCCCCACCGCGCAGGTCGGCGGGCTTGCTGAACGCCCGCCCCTCGGGGGCGGTGGCCAGCAGGTGCTCGTACGTCGACAGGCCGATGCGGCGGCCGAGCTGCCAGGCCACCAGCGCCGCGCCGAGCCCGCCGACCGCCCCGGCGACCAGCCCGACCGGCCCCCGGTGGTGGTGCCGCAGCACCAGCCACAGCGTGACTGCGGCCAGCACGCCGAAGCCGAGGCCGAGGATGCTGAACCAGCCGTCGGCGGCGATCGGCTGCTCCGGCTGCGGCTGGGCGTAGACGGCGCCCTCGGCGGCCTTGACCAGCGGCGTGCCGGGGGCGATCGCCGCCCAGAGCAGCCCCAGCGGCACGCCCAGCCCGGTCAGCACCGCCGCCGCGCCGAGCGCCACGGTGGCGGCCCGACCGGGTCGGCGGGGCGGGCCGGCCACGGCCGGCGGGAGCGACCCGGGGGCGGGCGGGGCCGCGGGGGCGGGCCAGGCGAACGGATCGGCGCCGGGGGCGGGCGCGGGGGTGCCGGCGGGCATCGGCAGTCCGGCCGGCGCGCCCGGGGCGGGGACCGGGCCGGGCCGGTCGGCCGGGTCGGCGCGGTGCTCGGGCCGGTCGGGGTCGGAGGTGTCCGGGCTCACCCGGTGATCCTCTCAGGCCCCCCGGCCGGCCGGGGCGTCGGTGCCGCCCGATCGCCCTCAGCGGGCGAAGGGTTCGAGCATGACCGAGGCGGCGCGCAGCCAGGCCTGCCGCGTCTCCGGCTGGAGCTGGTGGTGCTCGATCGAGGAGCCGGTCTCCAGCGCCGGGTCGTACGGGACGACGGCGACGGCCCGGGTCCGGGTGGCGAAGTGCCGCTCGAGGTCGTCCTGAAGGGGGGACCGGCCCGCCGTCGGGCAGGAGATCAGGGTGACCGCGTTGTCGGCCAGCTCGCCCATGCCGACCTCGTGCAGCAGGTCGAGCATCCAGTCCGCGCTGAACGCGGCGTCCTCCCGGGGCACGGTGGTGACCACGAGCTGGTCGGCGGCCTGCATCACCGTACGCCAGTTCGGGCTCTCCACGTTGTTGCCGGTGTCCACGCAGATCACGTCGTGGGTGCGCCGCAGCAGCTCCAGCACCCGCTTGACGGTGAACTGGTCCAGTCGCTGGGCGAAGCGGGGGCTCTCCTCCCCGGCCAGCACGTCGTACGAGCCGTCGGAGGCGTGCCGCAGGTAGTCGTCGAGGCTCGCCAGCAGCTCCTCGCCCTCGCGGATCTCGATGTGGGCGAGGTCGGCGATCAGGTGCCGGATCGTCCGGGCGTGCCGGGCGCTGCCGGCCCGCAGCCCCAGGGTGCCGCGCAACTCGTTGTCGTCCCAGGCGAGTACGCCCCGCCCCCGCACGCCGCCGATCGTGGCGGCGGCGAGCACGGTCGCGGTGGTCTTGTGCACGCCGCCCTTCGGGTTGGCGAAGGCGATGACCCGGGGGCTGCCCAGCTCGCGCCGGAGCACCCCGGCGGCCCGCTCCGCCTCCGTGTCGGGGCTCTGCGGCCGCCACTCGATTCGGGCCGGGTAGCCCCGGTCGACCACCGCCGGCGGCTGGTACGCAGGCTCCGCCGGGAGCTGGTACGCGGGCTCCACCGGGAGCTGGTACGCAGGCTCCGCCGGGAGCTGGTACGCAGGCTCCACCGGCGGCTGGTACGCAGGCTCCACCGGCGGCTGGTACGCAGGCTCCACCGGCGGCTGGTACGCAGGCTCCGCCGGGAGCTGGTACGCGGGCTCCGCCGGCGGCTGGTACGCAGGCTCCGGCTGCTCGTACGTCGGCTGGGGGCGGTAGCCGCCGCCGTCGAGCAGGGCGTACCGGGACTCGGCCGGCGGGGGCGGTTCGGCCCCCCGGTAGCCGTTGTCCAGCAGGGCGTACCGGGACGGCATGGGCGGCCCGGGCTCGGCGCGGCGCGGCGGCGCCTCCGGCCCGGGGCGGCCCGGGGCGGCCCGCCACGACGGCGCGACCGGATACTGCGGCTGCTGGTGGGCCGGTTCGGCCGGGTACCCCGGGTCCACCCGATGGGCGGGGTCCACCCGGTAGCTCGCCCCGGCCCGGTAGCCGCCCTGGGTCGGCTGGGCCGGCTCGGCCGGATAGCCCGGGGTTGTGCCGTACCCGCCCTGCGCCGGCTCACCCGGATAGCCGGGCTCCGCGCGGTACCCGCCCTGGACCGGCTCGTCCGGGTAACCGAACTCCCCGCCGTACGGGGGTGGCTCGGCGGAGCGCCCGAGCGCCGACGCCCGACCCGCGTAGCCGTTGCCGGGCGTCCGGCGCGGCAGTGGCTCCGGCGCCGGCCCCGGGGGCAGCTCCTCGCCGCGGTCGTCGGCCTCGGCCTGCTCCGCGCGACCGCCGTGCCGGGCCCGGTCGAGCAGCGCCCGCCACCGCGGTGCTGGTTCGGCCGGCCGACCCCAGCCGGTCTCCGTGCCGTCCAAGGCTCGCCCTCCCCAGCGCCATCGATCTCGCCCTGACAGGCTACGAACGAAACCCTATGCGGACCACACCGGTCCGCGCACATCCTGGCCCGTCTTCGCCACTCCGGGATGGCCGCCCGGTCAGCCTCCGGCGGCGTCGGACGAGGTGGCGGCCCCGGGCGGGTCGGCGCCAGGCGCCGCTGACCCGGCCGCGGGTGTACGCAGCGTCACGTTCGGTGCCGCTTCCGACGTTTCACCACCGGGGGCCGGCGCACCGGTGGGCCCGCTGTCGGCCGGCGGGCGGGCCACGTCGTGCTGCTCGGGCAGCGGCGGGGTGAGGACCGCCCGGTCCAGGCGGAGCAGCTCGGGGGCCGGGTCGACGGCCCGGACCTGCGGCCGGGTGGCCAGCGCCCGCAGCGCGTCCGGCGCGGCCCGCACCAGCGCCGCGTATGCGCAGGCGCAGCCCGTCCGGTACGCCGCCGCCTCCCCCGCCGCGACCTGCGCCCCGGTGTCGTACAGCCGACGCAGTTCGGGGTCGGCGGCCCCGGCGCCCCGGGCGGCGTAGTCGGCGGCCTCCCGGTCCTTGCGCTCGGCCAGCCCGGCCATGCCGGCGACGACGTCCTGCGGCAGCCGCTGCGCGGGCAGGCGGACGATCTCGGTCTGCCGGCCGGGCAGGGGCGCCCGGACGACCACCTCCGTCACCGTCACCCCGGCGAGCAGGCCGGGCAACCGGTCCGGCGGCAGGTACGCCGAGAACGACACCAGCGCGTACGTCCCGGCCGCCGACGCGCTCGCCCGCAGGCCGGCCAGCTCCGCCCGCGCGTCCGCCAGGTAGCCGGGGACCGGATCGCCGGCCGCGATGCCCACCCGGGTCACCTCGCCCACCGTACGGTCGCCCACCGGCCGGTCGTGGCGGGTCGCCCAGCCCGCGGTGAGCAGCACGGCCGCCACCGCCAGCAGCGCGGCCGAGGTCAGCCAGCGGGGCCGCCGTCGAGGCCGGTCGCCGGCACCCGCCGGCCCTGGTCGACCGGAACGCGCCTCCCCGACCCGCGGCTGGCCGGACGGCGGCCGGCCCTGCTCCGGGTCGGCGGAGTACGGCGGTTCGGCAGCGCGCACCGGGGCGGACCCCCTCGTCAGATCGTCTCGGCCGGTCGCCGGGTCAGTCGCGGAGGGCCCGCAGCGCCCGGTCCAGGTCGTCAGGGTAGTCGCTGACGAACGTCACCTCGTCGCCCGTACGCGGGTGCAGGAAGCTCAGCGACCGGGCGTGCAGCCACTGCCGGGTCAGCCCGAGCCGGGCCGCGAGGGTCGGGTCCGCGCCGTACGTGAGGTCGCCCACGCAGGGGTGGCGCAGCGTGGAGAAGTGCACCCGGATCTGGTGGGTGCGACCGGTCTCCAGCCGCACGTCGAGCAGGCTCGCCGCCGGGAACGCCTCCAGCGTGTCGTAGTGGGTGATGCTGGGCTTGCCGCCCGAGACGACCGCCCAGCGGTAGTCGTGGTGCGGGTGCCGGTCGATCGGCGCGTCGATCGTGCCGCGCAGCGGGTCCGGGTGCCCCTGCACGACGGCGTGGTAGCGCTTCTCCACCTCGCGGTACTTGAAGGCCCGCTTCAGCGCGCTGTACGCCTGCTCGCTCTTCGCGACCACCATGACCCCGGTGGTGCCCACGTCGAGCCGGTGCACCACGCCCTGGCGCTCGGCGGCGCCGCTGGTCGAGATGCGGTGGCCGATCGCGGCGAGCGCGCCGATCACGGTCGGGCCGGTCCAGCCGGGGCTGGGGTGGGCGGCGACGCCGACGGGCTTGTCCACCACCACGATGTCGTCGTCGGCGTGGACCACCCGCAGCCCGGGGACCGCCTGCGGCACCACGGTCGGCGGGGCGGCCGGGGCCGGCAGCGTCACCTCCAGCCAGGAGCCGGCCTTGACCTTGTGCGAGTTCGCCCGGGCGGCGCCGTCGACCAGCGCGTCGCCCGCGTCGACCAGGGCCGCGGCGGCAGTGCGGGAGAGCCCGAACAGCCGGGCCACGGCCTGGTCCAGCCGCATGCCGTCCAGGCCGTCGGGCACCGGCAGGGAACGGTGGTCGCCACCCGTGGCGAAGGCGGAGGTCACGCCCGCTCCCGCTGCTCGACCGGCGTCTCGTCGGCGGCCTTCCTCGCCCCGACCCGGGAGCCGTCGCGCTGGCGACCGGTGAGCTCCAGCAGCACGGCCAGGAGCACGCCGCAGACCAGGGCGCTGTCGGCCAGGTTGAACACCGGCCACACCCGCCCGTACGGGTCGAACAGGCTGATCATGTCGACGACGTGGCCGACGAAGTGGCCCGGGGCGCGGAAGATCCGGTCGGCGAGGTTGCCGAGCGCCCCGCCGAGCACCAGCCCGAGCGAGATCGCCCACGGCACCGAGCGCAGCCGCAGCGCCATCCAGCCGATCCAGCCGATCACCGCGATGGTGATCAGGGGAAAGACCCAGGTGTGCCCCGAGCCGATGCTCCACGCCGCGCCGCTGTTGCGAGTGAGGCTGAGGTAGACCGTGCCGTCGAGCAGCGACACCGGCCCCCGGTCGGTGAGGGTCTGCAGGGCGAGGTGCTTGGTGAGCAGATCGGCCAGGAACGCGACCAGGGCCGTGCCGGCGAGGATCACGATCGCCCGACGCCGGGGCTTGCCGCCGCCCGGCTCAGCGGTGGCGGTTTCGGCGGGCGGTGTTGCCGTCATCTGCTCCCCATCGACGCTCTCGGCGGTGATGGCTCACCGCCCGGACCGGCCGGGGAGCGGGGATCAGCGCCGCTCCTCCAGCTGCTTGCACTTCACGCAGAGGGTCGCCGACGGGAAGGCGGCGAGCCGCTCCACCGGAATCGGGTCGCCGCACCGCTCGCACCAGCCGTAGGCGCCCTCGTCGAGCCGCTCCAGTGCCCGCTCGACCTGCGTGATCCGTTCCCGGATGCTGTTGGCGAGAGAGATCTCCTGCTCCCGCTCGAACGTCTTGGTGCCGGTGTCGGCCTGGTCGTCCCCGGCCGAGTCGGTCAGCCGGTCGCGCTGCAGCTCGGTGATCTCGCTCAGCGTCTGATCGTACTCGGCACGCAACTCGTCGCGCCGTGCCGCCAGGGCGGCCCGGATCTTCTCGGTCTCCGCGGCGCTGCGGGTGGCCCGGACCACGGGCTTGCGGCCGGCGGTCTTCGTCTCGGCTGGCTTCGCCATCGTCGCTCCCTCGCGCCGCGGGCACCGCGGCACGCCGCGGCCCCTGGACCAGGGGGCACCGGCCTGGCGCCCCCAGGTAACAAAACGGGCGCGCGGCAACGCGCCGCGCACTCCGGAGATTGGCAAGAATACGGAACGTACAGGCGTCCGACAACGTGCCGCACCGCCGCACCGCTATTCAGCCCCGAAAAGCCCTCAAATGGGCAAAAGGAACGCTAGCAGATCAGTCGCCGCGATCCTCGCCGTACTCGCCAAACCACCTGGCCAGGCGTCCCCGCCGGCTGACCGCGCGCAGCCGGCGCTCGGCCTCGTCCCGCACCCCGGCCGTGGCCACGATGAGCAGGCTGTCGCCGACCTTGAGCCGGGTGCCCGGGCCGGGCACGAAGCCCGCCCCGTCACGCAGCACCAGCGTCACCGACGCGCCGACCGGCAGCCGCAGCTCGTCCACGTGCACCCCGCCCAGCCGCGAGCCCGGGGGCACCTCCAGCTGCAGCAGGTCGGCCCGCATCCGCTCCAGCGGCGCGGTCTCCACACGGATCTCCGCCGCCTCGGCCGGCGCGGTCACGCCGAGCCGGCGGGCGACCGGGGCGAGCGTGCCCGCCTGGAGCAGCGTGAAGATCACCACCAGCACGAACACCACGTCGAAGAGGCGGCCCGCCCCCGGCACCCGCTCGGAGAGCGGGATCGTGGCCAGCACGATCGGCACCGCCCCGCGCAGCCCGGCCCAGGACAGGAACGCCTGCTCGCGCGGCCCGACCCGGAACGGCCAGGCGGACACCGCCACCGACAGCGGGCGGGCGACGAGCACCAGCGCCAGGCCCGCCACCACCGCGGGCAGCACCGCCGCGTCCAGCCGGCCGGGCGAGACCAGGAGCCCGAGCAGCACGAACAACCCGATCTGGGCCAGCCAGGCCAACCCGTCGGCGAAGCCCAGGATGGCCTGCCGGTGCGGCAGCCGGGCGTTGCCCAGCAGCACCCCGGCCACGTACACGGCCAGGAAGCCGGAGGCGTGCAGCACCGCCCCGGCGGCGTACGCGAGCACCGTCAGCCCCACCGCCGCGATCGGGTAGAGCCCCGCCGAGGGCAGCGCGGCCCGGCGCAGCGCCCACCGGCCGGCGATCCCCGCGCCCGCCCCGACCGCGGCGCCCACGCCCAGCTCGTAGCCGAGCAGCAGCCCCTCGTACCACCACGGGTGGGCGGCCTCCGCGCCCGACCGGGACAGCAGCACCACCAGCAGCACCACCGGGGCGTCGTTCATCCCCGACTCGGCCTCCAGGGTGGCGACCAGCCGGGGCGGCAGCCGCAGCCGGCGCAGCGTGGCGAAGACGGCGGCGGCGTCGGTGCTGGACAGCACCGCGCCGTAGAGCATGGCCAGCCGCCAGTCCAGCCCGAGCAGCAGGTGCACCGCGAGGCCGACCACCACGATGCTGACCAGGACGCCGGCTGTGGACAGCGTCGCCGCCAGGCCGAGCACCGGCCGCAGGGTGCTCCACCGGGCGGTCAGCCCGCCCTCGGCGATGATCACGATGAGCGCGCAGAAGCCCAGCGCCCGGGTCAGCTCGACGTCGTCGAACCGGATGCCCAGCCCGGACTCGCCGAGCGCCACCCCGAGCGCGAGGTAGACCAGCAGGCTCGGCAGGCCGAGCCGAGTGGAGAACCGGACGGCGCCGACCGCGACCAGCACCACCGCCGCGCCGAGCAGCAGCGCGACGTCGAGCCCGGGGCTCACGCCGCCCCGGGGCGGGCAGCCGTCACCGGCCGGACCCGTCGCGCAGCCGGCGCAGCGCCTCGGCCAGCTCCGGCGTCGGGCGTTCCACGAGGAAGAGCTTGTCGCGGCTGGCCGCGCCGGCCCGCAGGGAGACCGCCGCTGCCCGGACGCCGAGGGCGTCGGCGAGCGCCCGGCGGGCCGCCTCGGTGGCCCGGCCGTCGACCGGCGGTGCGGTCACGGCGACCACCAGGGCCGGCCCGTGCGGGCCGTCGTGCCGGCCGCCGACCCGGGCCCGGGCGGCGCCGGGCTTCACCCGTACGGCGATCGTGAGCGTGTCGTCCATAGGTCAGTGGGGCCGGGAATCGGCCAGGAGGGCCGTGTCCGGGGCGCAGCGGGCGCACGGGGTGAAGCCCAGCGCCACGGCCTCGGACACCGGCAGCGGCTCGACGTCCCGCCCGAACAGGTGCGGGCAGTCGGCGAGGTGGTAGCGGGGCCGGCCGTCCACCACCAGGACCTCGGCGTCGAGCCGGGCGACGAGCGTCGCGTCGGCGGGGGACACCCGCAGCGCCGGCGGCTCGTCGGGTGGCTCGTCGGGCGGCTCGTCCGTGGCCACGGACGCCTCGGCCGTCGGGACCGACGACCCGGGCGGTTGCCGCCACCCGGCGTCCTCGGTGCCGTCCGTCGCGGGAACGTGCTGCGTCGGGATGTCCGGCCCGGTCGGGGCGCGGGACCCGGGCGGAGGCCGGCGGAGCCGGGAGGCGTCGGCGTCGGACCGGCCCGCGGTCGCCCGGCTGGCGGCCACGCGGCGGGTGCCCGCCATCAACGCGAGGGCGGCCAGCAGGCTGGCCGCGATGGAGGTCGTCAGCAGGAGGCTGGAGCCACCCGCGAGACCGAGCACGAGAAGCACGACCGCGACGAGGATGAGCAGCAGGCTTGCGACAATCACAGCTCACCGTTACCTTTCAGTGCGCTCAAGTGAGCACATGGTTGGTAGTCCCGCCTTGCGGTGGGACGCCCGGGCGAGCGCCCAGTTGTGGGCGACGCGGGCGGCCCCGGCGTGCGCGTACACTGCCCGTTCCTGTCCCGGGGTGAGGTCGAGGGCGAACCGGTACGCCTGGATCGTCTTCACGTCGGGTCGTCCCCGGTGACGGCTTCAACGGCGCGGCGCGCACGGCTGGCAGCGGCACCCCGTCCGTACAGGCGCGCGCACAACGAGGTCACGATTTCGGTCACATCGCGCACGAGATCGTCGTCGACCACAGCCGGATCGGCAACCAGCACTCGGCGGCCCTGCGCAGCCAGCGCGGCTTCGACGTACTCGGCGGCGAAGCGGGCACACCGGTCTCGGTGCTCGACCACGATCGTCGTCACGGCAGGGTCACGCAGCAGCGCGAGGAACTTCTTCCGCTGCCCGTTCAGCGCTGACCCAACCTCAGTCACGACCTGGTCCACGGCCAGGCGCCGGCCAGTGGCCCAGACCGCAACCCGGGCGACCTGCCGGTCCAGGTCCGGCTTCTGGCCGGCTGACGAGACGCGGGCGTATACCACGGTCTTCCCGGCGTCGGATGCCGCGCCGGTCAGCGGTTCACCGACCATGATGAGACGGCCGAGCCGGCACGTGGGAACGGGCAGCGTGCCGGCCGCGTACCGCCGCCGCGCGGTCACGTATGAGACGCCGGTCGCCGCCGCCCATTCCTTCACGTTCACGACGAAACCATAACGCTATCTGTCGCTAAAGATCACCGATGCGCCAACAGTTGTCACCCCCGCCGCGTCGGGATTCAGGTGGTCGCCGCCGGCGGCCGTCGGGCGACGGCCGCCGGCCCGGCATCAGCGGCCGGACTCCAGCGCGCCGGAGCGGCCGCCGCCGTACGAGCTGGCGAGGCCGGCGGCGGCGAGGCCGTTGCTGCCGCCCACGGCACGGTTGCCCTCGCCCCGGGTCATCTCGGCCTCGAGGCCCTGACCCCGGCCGTCGAGGTCACGCAGCTGGCTCTCCAGGTACGCCTTGAGCCGGGTGCGGTACTCCCGCTCGAACTGCTTGAGCTCCTCGATGTGCTTCTGCAGCGCGGTGCGCTTCGCGTCCAGGCCGCCCATGGCCTCCTGGTGCCGCTGCCGGGCGTCGCGCTCGAGCGCGTCGGCCTTGGCGCGGGCCTCGCGGGTGACCTCCTCGGCCTTCGCGCGGGCCTCGGACAGCAGCTGGTCGGCCTCGCGGCGGGCGTCGGAGACGTGGTCGTCGGCGGTGCGCTGGGCCATCATCAGCACCCGCAGCGCCTGCTGCTCGCCGTCGCCGCCGACGGCCGGGCCGCCCTGGGCGCGGACCTGCTCCAGCTCGGCCTGCATCGCGCGGGCGGCCTGCTCGGCCGCCGCCTTGTCGCGCTGCACCCGGTCGAGCTGCGCCTTGACGTCGTTGAGCTCCGCGGCGAGCCGCGCGTCCCCACCGGGGCCGGCGGGAGCGCCACCACGGCCACCCCGCTCCACCTGGGCGCGCAGCTCGTTGTTCTCCTCGATCAGACGGGCGAGCTCACGCTCGACCTCGTCCAGGAAGGCGTCGACCTCCTCCTCGTCATACCCCCGCTTGCCGATCGGCGGCTTTTTGAAGGCGACGTTGTGGACGTCGGCCGGGGTCAGCGGCATCGAAACTCCTCGGGTCAGTTGCGGCCGCGTAGCGGGCTGGACCTGCGGGTGTTCACCCGAGGATCAGCCGCTTCAACACGAACTCCATCAGCACGAACAGAATAACCAGGAGCACAAGGGAGGCCAGGTCGATGCTCACGGTACCAATTCGCAGTGGAGGGATCACCCGCCTCAACGCCTTCAGAGGCGGATCAGTGACGCTCCACACGGATTCCAGTCCCGCCGTCGCCGCCCGTCCCGGCTGCCAGCGGCGACCGTACGCGAGGACCGCGCTGAGAACAAACCGGGCCAGGAGAAGGATCAGGAAGACGTACAGAATCAGGTACAGCACTTGCAGCAGGATCGACAACACAGCAGGCGACGTCCCTCGGTCGGGCGGGTCTAACTCAGGCTGAAGAACCCGCCCTCGGCGATCTTGGCCTTGTCCTCCGCGGTGACCTGGACGTTGGCCGGTGAGAGCAGGAACACCCGGTTGGTCACGCGCTCGATCGTACCCCGCAGGCCGAAAGCCAGCCCGGCGGCGAAGTCGACCAGTCGGCGCGCGTCCGCCTCGTCCATCTCGGTGAGGTTGATGATCACGGGAACGCCGTCGCGGAAGTGCTCCCCGATCGTGCGGGCCTCCCGATATGTGGTCGGGTGCAGCGTGGTGATCTGGTAACGCTGCTCCTCCTCGGGCGCGACCGCCCGCTCCCGGGGCTGGGCCTGCGGGGCCAGGGCGAGGTTGTCCCGGGTGTGGTAGCTCAGCGCGCCGGAGGTCTCGCCGGCGGAGCCGCGGGTGATCGACCGGACGCTGGAGCGCTCCGACCGCTCCGACCGCTCCGACCGCTCGGGCCGCTCCGGCCGGTCGGACTCGGCCCGGTCGGCGTCCAGCGGGCGGCTGGCCGAGCGCTCGGTCAGCCTGCCACGCTCGCCGGCCCGGGGCCGCGGCGCCGGCGGCTCGTCGGCCTCGTCGTCGTCCTCGTCGGCGAACTCCTCGGCGTACCGGCTGCCCTGCCGGTAACGCGAATCGCGGTAGCCACCCTTGTCGTAGCCACCGTCGTCGTACGCCCGCTCGTCGTCCTCCTCGACCAGACCGAGCCAGACCCCCGCCTTGCGCAGTGCGCCCATCCCCGCGCCCTTCCCGTCCGCCGTGCGGCACGCGCCCCCGTCGTGCCGTGTCGCTTCTCGCGAGTGGACATCTGATGCCCACCGGACCGGAACGGCAATCCCCGGCCCGCGTTTCGCGGTCGCGGGCCGTGCCCCCTTGACGTCGGGACGCCGTTCCTGAAACAACACTGATGTAATTTGCTTCTCTCGCGGTCAGGCTACCGCAGCGTGGAACGCATTCCGAGCAACGCGCTGCCGACGCGGACATGTGTCGCGCCGTACGCGATGGCGGTCTCCAGATCCCCACTCATTCCGGCGGAAAGCGCCACGGCTTCCGGATGGGCCGCGCGGAATCCGCCCGCGATCTCGGCCAGCCGGCTGAACGCCCGCTCCGGCTCCCAGCCCAGCGGCGCCACCGCCATCAGCCCGGCCAGCCGCAGCCGCTGGGCGCCGGCCACCGCCTCGGCCACCGGGCCCAGCCCGGCGTCCGGGTCGGCGGAGTCCGGCAGCGCCCCGCCGCGGGCCGGGTCGCCGTCGATGCTCACCTGGACCAGCACGGCCAGCGGCCGGTCCCGGCCGGCCACCGCCGCGGCGTCGAGCGCCCGGGCCAGGCGGACGCTGTCGACCGACTGGACGACGTCGGCGTACCGGACCACCGAACGGCACTTGTTGCGCTGCAACTGGCCGATGAAGTGCCACCGCGGGGTCGCCCCCGCGGCTGCCACCTCGGCGGCCTTGCCCGCCGCCTCCTGGTCGCGGTTCTCCCCCACGTCGGTGACCCCGAGTCCCGCCAGGGCGAGCACGTCGGAGGCCGGGTAGGTCTTGGTCACCGCGATCATGACGACCTCGGAGCGGTCCCGGCCGGCGGCCGAGCAGGCGTCGGCGATCCGGGTCCGGACCCGGGCGAGCCCGGCCGCCAGTTCGGCGCGGCGGTCCGGGCGGACCGTCGGGTGCGCGTCCGTCATCGGTGTGGTCAGGATCCGTTCTTGAGGAAGTCGGGCACGTCCACGTCGTCGAAGAGCACCCGGCGCGGCGACTGGGTCGGCGTCGGCATGGTGGTCTGCGGCGTCACGGTCGGGGTGGGCTGGGCCGGCTGGTTCTGGTTGCTCTTGCGGCCCGGCTCGACCGCCTTGTACGCCGGCGCGCCGCCGTCGAAGCCGGCGGCGATCACGGTGACCCGCACCTCGTCGCCGAGGGCGTCGTCGATGACCGCGCCGAAGATGATGTTGGCGTCCGGGTGGGCCGCGTCGGTGACCAGCTGGGCCGCGTCGTTGATCTCGAACAGGCCGAGGTCGGAGCCGCCGGCGATGGACAGCAGCACGCCACGGGCGCCGTCCATGCTCTGCTCCAGCAGCGGGCTGGAGATCGCCGCCTCGGCCGCCTCGACCGCGCGGTTCTCGCCCCGGGCGCTGCCGATGCCCATCAGGGCGCTGCCCGCGCCGCTCATCACGCTCTTGACGTCGGCGAAGTCCAGGTTGATCAGACCCGGGGTGGTGATCAGGTCGGTGATGCCCTGGACACCGGAGAGGAGCACCTGGTCGGCCGTGCGGAACGCGTCCATCATGCTGATGTTGCGGTCGCCGAGGGCGAGCAGCCGGTCGTTCGGGATGACGATGAGCGTGTCGCACTGGTTGCGCAGCTCGTCTATCCCGGCCTCCGCCTGCACCTGCCGGCGCTTGCCCTCGAACGAGAACGGCCGGGTGACCACGCCGATGGTCAGCGCGCCGAGCTTGCGGGCGATGTTGGCCACCACCGGCGCGCCGCCGGTGCCCGTGCCGCCGCCCTCGCCGCACGTCACGAAGACCATGTCGGCGCCCTTGAGCACCTCCTCGATCTCGTCGCGGTGGTCCTCGGCGGCGTTCTTGCCCACGTCCGGGTTGGCGCCCGCGCCGAGCCCGCGGGTCAGCTCGCGGCCGACGTCGAGCTTCACGTCGGCGTCGCTCATCAGCAACGCCTGCGCGTCGGTGTTGATCGCGATGAACTCGACGCCCTTGAGCCCAACCTCGATCATCCGGTTGACGGCGTTGACGCCGCCGCCCCCGATGCCGACGACCTTGATGACCGCCAGGTAGTTGTGCGGAGGTGTCATCTCCGGTCCTTTCCCTTCGAGATTGGCATGGGCCGACCCCACACGGCTTGGCCAGACCAGCGCCGACGGCCGCAGTTCCTCCATGAGGCCGAGAGCTGAACCCTCACCCTCTACTAGAGGCTTACAGTTATGTCAACCACTGATCCTCTTCGGGGCAACGTAAGCGGCCCCACGCCCGGAGCCAAGGACCCGCCCGGCGTGTCGCCGCCGGAGAGGGCCACGCCTCATTTCCCAGTCGGCGCACCGCCCACACCCGAGTGTCCGCTGATCCGCGGATCACTTGAACGTGACCACGTCCGGGGCGCTGACGTCGATCGTGTCGGCATTCCGACCGAGCAGGACGGTGGCCACCCGCGCCTTGTCCGCGCCCCGGGTGGCGTCGCCCCAGACCACGGTCCGGCCGCCCTGCAGCCGCAGGCTGATCCGGGCCAGCCCCTCCACGGTGACCTCGACCAGCCGGTCGCGCAGCTGGGGGGTGAGCGCGGCCAGCACCTCCAGCCCCGCCCGGGTGCCCGGGTCCTTCGGGCCCGGCCTGGCCACCCGCACCACCGGCAGGCCGTCCGGCGGCTCCGGCACCGTCCGGAAGACCACCCCGGACCGGTCCACCACGGCGAACCGGTCGCCCTGCGGCACCACCGCCACCGGCGTGCGCTCCACCACCCGTACCACCAGGGCGCCGGGCCAGTCCCGGGACACGGTGACCCGCTCCACGGGGGGGAGCCGGCCGATGCGCCGCGCGGTGGCGGCCAGGTCCACCCGGGCCAGCGGGTGGTCGTCCGGCACCGCGGCGGCCTCCCGGACGTCGACCGGGGTGACCAGCTCCACGCCCTCCACCCGCACCTCGCGCACCCCGAACAGGCCGGTGCCCAGCAGCGTCCAGGCGACCAGCGCGCCCAGGCCGAGCACCCCGGCCGCCACCGCCCAGGGCAGCGCGGCGCGCACCCGGCGCTGCCGGGCCCGGGCCATGAACCGGCGGGTGGACGGCGGCACGGCGTCCCTGTCGGCCCGGACCAGCTGCCAGCGCCGCGCCGGCCCGCGCCGGCCGCCGGGATCCGCGGCGCCGGTACGGCCGCGCGCCGGGCCGGGGCTCATCCGGCGGTGGCCGCCGTGCCCTCCGCGTCACCGGTGGCGCCGACCCCGGCGGCGTCCCCGGTGCGGGCGAGCAGGGCGTCGAGGAGCTGGTCGCCCATCAGCGAGATCGGCGGGGCGCCCATGGTCACCACCACGTCACCGGGGCGCGCCCGGCGGGCCACCTCGACCGGGGCGTCCTCCCAGGACTCCACGAAGACCTTCCGCTCCGCCGGCAGCGGCACGGCCTCGACCAGCGCGGCCGACCCCTCCCCCGGTGCCCGCAGCTCGCCGGGGCCGAAGACCTCCAGCAGCACCAGCTCGTCGGCGATGCCCAGCGCCGCGGCGATCTCCGCCTGCAGGTCGCGCGTGCGGTAGAGCCGGTACGGCTGGAACACCACGATCAGCCGCCCGTCGCCGGCCACCTCGCGCAGCGTCTGCAACGCCAGCGTCATGGAGGTGGGGTGGTAGGCGTACTCGTCGTAGACCAGCACCCCGTCCGCGACGCCCTTGCGCTCGAAGCGCCGGCGCACGCCGGGGAAGACCGCCAGCGCGGCCTCCGCCGCCTCCACGGGCAGCCCGAGCAGGTACGCCGCCAGCACCGCCGAGGCGCTGTTGAGCCCCATGTGCCGCCCCGGCACCGGCAGCCGGATCTCGCCCAGCGACCGGCCGTCGATCTCGGCCAGGTAGCGGACGCCCTGCGCGGAGGAGACCATCTCGGTCAGCCGCAGGTCCGCGTCGGGCGACTCGCCGTACGTGTGCACCCGGCGGCCCTCGGCGCGCAGCGTCTCGGCCAGCCGCCGCCCGCCCGGGTCGTCGGCGCAGGTGATGACGTACCCGGCGGGGTCGGTGAGCCGGGCGAAGTCGGCGAAGGTGGCCTCCAGGTTGGCCAGGTCGCCGTACGTGTTGAGGTGGTCGGCCTCGATGTTGGTGATGATCGAGACGTACGGGCGGTAGATCAGGAACGAGCGGTCGCTCTCGTCCGCCTCGACCACGAAGTGCTCTCCGGTGCCGTGATGGGCCCCCGAGCCGACCTCGGAGATCTCCCCGCCGATCACGAAGGACGGGTCGACCCCCGCCTGCTGGAGCACCATGGTGACCATCGAGGTGGTGGTGGTCTTGCCGTGGGTGCCGGCGACCGCCACCGTACGGCGGCCGGTCATCGCCGCGGCGAGCGCCTCGGAGCGGTGCAGCACCCGCAGCCCGCGCCGGCGGGCCTCCACCATCTCCAGGTGGTCCTGCGGGATCGCCGAGGAGTAGACGACCGTGTCCACGCCGTCCAGGTTGGCCGCCTCGTGGCTGGAGTGGATGGTGCCGCCCAGGGCGCGCAGGCCGGCCAGCGACGGCCACTCCCGCAGCTCGCTGCCGGAGACCGGCAGGCCCCGGGTGAGGAAGAGCCGGGCCAGCCCGCTCATGCCGACGCCGCCGACCCCGATCAGGTGGATCCGGCCCAGGTCCTCGGCGGTCAGGGTGCCGGCCGGGGTGAACTGCGCGGTGTTCATGACGGGTACCTTCCGGTCTCGACGGCTGCCCCGATCATTGGGCGACCGCCTCGTAGACGAAGTTCAGCAGCGCCTCGTCGCCGTCGCGGCGCCCGTACGCGGCGGCGGCGGCGCCCATCGCGGCGAGCCGGTGCCGGTCGCGGACCAACGGGATGACCGTCCGCTCCAGCCAGTCCGGGGTCAGCTCGGCGTCGTCGACGATCAGCCCGCCGCCGGCCTCCACCACGGGCAGCGCGTTGCGCTTCTGCTCCTGGTTGCTGTGCGGGTACGGCACGTAGATGGTGGGCAGCCCGATCGCGGCGACCTCGGCGCAGGTCATCGCCCCGCCCCGGCCGAGCATCAGGTCGGCGGCGGCGTAGCCGATCTCCATCTGCGACAGGTAGGGCAGGGTCACGTACGGCACGGGCAGGTCGGTGGGGATCGGCACCGGCTCGTTGCGGGCGCCCATCACGTGCAGCACCTGCACGCCGTTGCGGGCCAGCTCCTTGGCCGCGCCGGCGACGGCGAGGTTGATCGACCGGGCGCCCTGCGAGCCACCGGCGACGAAGAGCACCGGCAGGTCGGGGCGCAGCCCGAAGTGGGCCCGGGCGGCGGCGGCGTTGGCGGCCCGGTCCAGCCCGGCGATGCCCCGGCGCAGCGGCACGCCGACGACCCGCGCATCGCGCAGCGACTCGGCCTGCGCCGGCTGGTGCGGGAAGCCGACCGCGACGTGCTTGGTGAACTTCATCCCGAGCCGGTTGGCCACCCCCGGCGGCACGTTCACCTCGTGGATGACGATCGGCAGCTCCCGCCGCCAGGCGGCGAGGTAGCCGGGCACCGAGACGTACCCGCCGAAGCCGACCACGACGTCGGCCCGCACCTCGTCGATCACCTTGCCCGCGGCGCGGGCGGCCTTCCACATCCGGTCCGGGGTGCGGACCAGGCTCATGTTCACCGATCGGGGCAGCTGGTACGCCGGGATCTGCCGCAGGTCGTAGCCGGCCGGCGGGATCAGCTCGTTCTCCAGGCCGCGTGGTGTGCCGAGGCAGGTGATCCGGACGCCGGGGTCGTGTCGGCGCAGGCAGTCGGCGAAGGCGAGCAGCGGGTAGATGTGTCCACCCGTACCCCCTCCGCAGAGCACCACCGAACGCAGCGGACCCATCAGCGTCTCCTCTCGCTCGCCGCCCCGCGCCCGGCCCGGCTCGGCCGGGCGCCGCCGGATGCGGCCTGGTCGTCCTCGCGCCGCGACCGAGACCGGGGTACGGACCCACGGTCGACCGGTGGCGCCGCGGGTCGGCGGCGCCGGCCGGGAAGCGGCGGCAACGGGGCCCACACTAGTCGGACCCACCGGGCCGGCGGACGGGCATGCAGGGCTCGGGCCGCGTCAGGCTCCGCCCGGGCGAACGACGCCAGCATCCCGACGGCGGCCAGGGTCACCACCAGGGCGCTTCCGCCGTCGGAGATGAACGGCAGCGGCACGCCGGTCAGCGGGAGCAGGCCGATGACGCCGCCGATGTTGATGATCGCCTGCCCGACCAGCCAGGTCGTCGCGCCGGCCGCGGCGAGCCGGCGGAACGGGTCCTCCACCCGCCGGGCGATCCGCAGCCCGGTGTAGCCGAGCACCGCGAACAGGGTGATCAGCACGACGCAGCCGACGACGCCCAGCTCCTCGGCGAACACCGCGAAGATGAAGTCGTTGTGCGCCTCCGGCAGCCAGCCGAACTTGAAGCTGCTCTTGCCCAGCCCCACCCCGAACCAGCCACCGTGCTCGATCGCGTTGCGGCCCTGGACCAGCTGGTAGCACCAGCCCTCGAAGCACTTCTCGGGTTCGGGCGGATTGAAGAAGATGGTCAGCCGGGCGAGCCGGTAGTTCTCCTCACCCTTCGCCCCCGACCCGGCGCCGAGCGAGGCCGCGGCGACCAGCAGGCCGATCCCGATCAGCCCGACCACCGACAGCACGGCGAAGACCCGGGTGCGCACCCCGGCGGCCCAGAGCAGGCCGACCACGAGCGCGAGCATGCAGAGCATGCTGCCCAGGTCGTTGAAGCCGACCAGGACGAACAGCAGCGCCACCACCGGGAACAGCGGGGTGGCCAGCTCCTTCCACCAGCCCAGCCGGGCACCCTTGCGGGCCAGCAGGTCGGCCCCCCACAGCACCAGCGCGAACTTCGCCAGCTCCGAGGGTTGCAGCTGGACGCCGCTGACCTTCAGCCAGAGCAGCTCGGCCTCCAGCGGCCCGACCCGCTCGATCCCGAACAGCGAGTTCAGGGCCACCAGCAGATTCAGCAGGAGCAGCAGCGCCACCGCGACGCCGAGCGCCGTCCGGGCGACCGAACGGTACGTGCTGGCCGGCAGCCGCTGGCACGCCCAGAACGCCACCACGCCGATCACCGCGAAGATCGCCTGCTGGCTCAGGTCGACGAAGGCGCTGCCCTCCTCGGCGTAGTTCTTCACGCTGGTGGCCGAGAAGACCATGGTCAGGCCGATCACCAGCAGCAGGCCGGCGCTGGAGATCAGCAGGTAGTAGGACGCCAGCGGCCGGGCCAGCAGGCCGCGCAGCGCCGCCAGGCCGCCGGCGGCGTCCAGGCCGAAGGCCGGCGCGGGCGCCGGCGGGTCGGCCGTACGCCCCCCGCCGCCCGCGGCCCGCCGCGGCGGCGTGCCGGTCGTCGTCGTGCCCGCGTCTCGATCCTCCCCCACCCGCCCATCATGGCGAATGCGAACGGCCTGTTCGCGTCGAACGCCCCCGTCTCGGCGTGTCGCCGGAACGGAAGGGCCCCCTGTCGGCGCATTTCGCCCAGCAGGGGGCCCTGTCGACACGCGGAGGCGGCACCGGACGGCACCGGGCCGCCCCGACGAGCCCGGCCGGTCAGGCCGTGGCCGCGCCGGGTCAGGCCATGGCGGCGAGGAAGTCGCTGTAGAACAGGCCGAGCGCGATGGCCACCCCGATCCCGGCGATGATCCAGAACCGGACGACGATGTTGACCTCGCTCCAGCCGGCCAACTCGAAGTGGTGCTGCAACGGCGACATCCGGAAGACGCGCTTGCCGGTGGTGCGGAACGAGATGATCTGGATGACCACCGACATCGTGATGATCACGAACAGCCCGCCGATGATCGGCAGCAGCAGGATGGTCCGGGTGGACATCGCCATGCCCGCGATCAGGCCGCCGAGGCCCAGCGCGCCGGTGTCGCCCATGAAGATCCGCGCCGGGGAGGTGTTCCACCAGAGGAACCCCACGCAGGCCCCGGCCGCCGCCCCGGCGATCAGCGCGATCTCCAGCGGGTCCCGGACGGTGTAGCAGTAGTTGTTCGGGTTGGCGGTGTACGTCGGGTCGGCGCACCAGTGCCGGTACTGCCAGAACGCGATCAGCGCGTACGCCGCGAGCACCATCACCGAGGCCCCGGTGGCCAGGCCGTCGAGGCCGTCGGTGAGGTTGACGCCGTTGGTCGCCGCCATCACCACGAAGATGAAGATGACCACGGCACCGATCTTGGTGACGTCCAGCGCGGGGATGTCCCGGATGAAGCTCAGCGTCGTCGCGCCCACGGTCTCCGTGTTGGTCGCCGTGCCGCTGGCGTCGGTCATGCTGCTCGGGAAGTACAGCGCCACGACGCCGAAGATCGCGCCGACCAGGATCTGCCCGGCCAGCTTGCCCCGCTTGTTGAGGCCGCCGCTGTGCCGCTTGCGCACCTTGAGGAAGTCGTCGATGAAGCCGACCGCCCCGGAGAACACCATCAGCCCCAGCAGCACCAGCGCGGTGATCGTCGGCTCGACCTGGGCGATCTGGGCGTCCGGCAGCGTGGTCAGGGCGAGGTGCCCCGCGACGTACGCGATGACCGTGGCCAGGATGAAGACCACGCCGCCCATCGTCGGCGTGCCCTTCTTGCCCTGGTTGCTGGCAAGCCCGAGGGATCGGATCGGCTGGCCGGCCTTGAGCCGGGTGAACACCTTGATCGCGATCGGGGTGCAGAAGAGCGAGACGAGGAAGGCGACCCCGATGGCGACGATCACCGCCCTCACGAGGCGGCCCCGTTCCCGGCGGCCCCGGCACGCAGTGCGTCGGCCACCTCCCAGGTCCGGTACCGGGAGCCCTTCACCAGGACGACGTCGCCCGGTCGTAACTCGCTCCGCAGCACCTCGACGGCTGCCGCCTGATCGCTGAGCAGCACCGACTCTCCTCCCCAGTCCTCTACCGCTGTCGCGCCTTCGTGGATCGGCGCCGCCGGCTCGCCCACCACGAGCAGCCGGTCCACGCCCAGGTCGGCCGCGAGGCGGCCGACCTCAAGGTGCCCCTCCCTCTCGTACGACCCCAGCTCGGCCATGTAGCCGAGCACTGCGACGGTACGCCGCCCGGCGCCGAGCCCGGCGAGGGCCCGCAGCGCGACGCCCGTCGAGGCGGGGTTGGCGTTGTACGAGTCGTCGATCACCGTCACCCCGTCGGGACGGTCGAAGACGTCCATCCGCCGGGTGGAGACCAGCCCCAACGCGCCCAGCGCGGTGGCCAGCTCGGCCGGCGACATGCCCAGTTCCCGGCCCACCGCCGCGGCGGCGAGGGAGTTGGACACCTGGTGCCGGCCGGTGAGCCCCAGCCGCACCGGCGCGCTGCCCTCCGGCGTCACCAGCGTGTACGACGGCCGCCCCCGCTCGTCCAGCGCGACGTCCACGGCCCGGACGTCGGCGTGCGCCGCCTCGCCGTACCGGACCACGCGGGCGCAGGTGCGGGCGGCCATCGCGTCGACCAGCGGGTCGTCGGCGTTGAGCACGGCCAGCCCGTCGGCCGGCAGCGCCTCGACCAGCTCCCCCTTGGCCAGCGCGATGTTCTCCACCGAGCCGAACTCGCCGATGTGCGCCACCCCGACGTTGAGCACCACGGAGATCCGGGGCGGCACCACCTCGCACAGGTAGCGGATGTGCCCCACCCCCCGGGCGCCCTTCTCCAGCACCAGGAACCGGGTCTCCGGGCCGGCCTGCAGCGCCGTCCAGGGGTGGCCCAGCTCGTTGTTGGGCGACCCCGGCGGGGCGACCGTGGGGCCGAGCCGGGCGGTGAGCTGGCCGATCAGGTCCTTGGTGGTGGTCTTGCCGGAGGAGCCGGTCAGCCCGATCACGGTCAGCTCGGGCAGCCGCCGCACGGCCGCCCGGGCCAGCCGGCCCATCGCGTCGAGGGCGTCGGCGACGAGCACCATCGGCACCCCGGGCACCTCCCGGGTGCCGAGCACGGCCACCGCGCCGGCCTCGACGGCGGCGGCGGCGTAGTCGTGCCCGTCCACCCGCTCGCCGGGGAACGCCACGAAGAGCGACCCCGGGCCGACCTTGCGGGAGTCGTACTCCACGGAACCGGTGACCCGGGCGGCCGGGTCGGCGGCGAGCAGGCGGCCCTCGACGGCGGCGGCCACCTCGGCCAGGGTCAGCGGGATCACCGCAGGACCACCAGGTCGCCGCCGAAGCGGGCGCGCAGCGCGTCCGCCAACTCCGTCCGGTCGTCGAACGGCAGCACCTCGCCGGCCACCTCCTGCCCGCGTTCGTGCCCCTTGCCGAGCAGCGCGATGGCGTCTCCCGGCGCGGCCAGCCGGACCGCCTCGTCGATCGCCGCGCGCCGGCCGCCGACCTCGACGATCCGGGCCGGCGTGCCCGCCCGGTACGCCCCGGCCAGCACCTCGGCCCGGATCGCGGCCGGGTCCTCGGCGCGCGGGTTGTCGTCGGTGACGATCACGACGTCGGCCCCCTCGGCGGCGGCGGCGCCCATGGCCGGCCGCTTGCCCCGGTCCCGGTCGCCCCCGGCGCCGAGCACGCAGATCAGCCGCCCGCCGCTCAGCTCGCGCAGCGCGGCCAGGGCGGCCACGATCGCGTCCGTCTTGTGCGCGTAGTCGACCACCCCGCGCACCGGGCCGGCGGCGACCAGCTCCAGCCGGCCGGGCACCCCGCCGCAGGCGGCCACGCCGTCGGCGGCCGTGCGGGCGTCCACCCCGGCGGCGACCAGGGCGGCGATGGCCAGCAGGGCGTTGGCGACGTTGTGCCGCCCGGGCAGCGCCACCCCGGCCCGCACGGTCAGCCCGTCGGGGCCGTGCGCGGTGAACCGCTGGGCGTACCCCTCGCCGTCGACGTCGGTCGCGTACCAGGTGGCGGTGAGGTCGCCGGCGGCCGAGTAGCTGACCGTGGCCGGCTTGAACAGCGGGCGCAGCGCCGGGTCGTCGGCGTTGAGCACCTCGGCGCGGCAGCGCCCGTCGAACAGCAGCGCCTTCGCCGCGAAGTAGTCGGCGGAGTCGGCGTGGAAGTCCAGGTGGTCGGAGCCGAAGTTGGTGTACCCGCCGACGGTGAACCGGACGCCGCCCACCCGCCCCAGGGCCAGGGCGTGGCTGGAGACCTCCATGACCACGGCGGTGACCCCCCGCTCGCGGGCGGCGGCGAGCATCGCGTGCAGGTCGGTGGCCTCCGGCGTGGTCCGCACGCTGTCGACCACCACGTCGCCCAGCCGGGTCTCGACCGTGCCGATCAGCCCGGTGACGTGGCCGGCGGCCCGCAGCCCCGACTCGACCAGGTACGCGGTGGAGGTCTTGCCGGCCGTGCCGGTCACCCCGATCACCGTGAGCCCGTCGGTCGGGTCGCCGTAGACGGCGGCGGCGAGCGTGCCGAGCACGGCGCGCGGGTCGGACACCACCAGCGCCGGCAGGCCCGCCTCGGCCACGGCCGGCGCGCCCGCGGGGTCGGTGAGCGCGGCCACCGCGCCGGCGGCCCGCGCGGCGGCGGCGAACTCCGCGCCGTGCCGGCGGGCGCCGGGCAGCGCGGCGTACAGGTCGCCGGGGTGGACCTCCTGGCTGGCGTGGGTCACGCCGGTCACCGGGATGTCGGCGGCCCCGGGCGGGGCCTCGACGGCGAGC
The DNA here is from genome assembly GCF_039871625.1 of Micromonospora sp. B11E3. Lineage (NCBI taxonomy): Bacteria > Bacillati > Actinomycetota > Actinomycetes > Micromonosporales > Micromonosporaceae > Micromonospora > Micromonospora sp. B11E3. Next base: position 34,779 of record NZ_JBDPMC010000058.1, read on the forward strand.
CGGCCGGCGACGTCGCCGAGCCGGATTCCTGTCACGGTACGGGGACGGAGATTCCCTGGCACGGCGTCAGACCCTACCCGGTCGCCCGGTCCCGACCGCACAGCCGCCCCGGTGGTTCGTCCCCACTCACCGATGATGTCCCTCCGTGCCTGGTCAGCGCGGAAAGACCTCGAACTTCGGGGTTTTGCCGTCCGTCGACGGCGGCACACGGTAGTGGCTCAGGGTGAAGCCCATGATCTGCCGGAAGGCCGGCGCGGCGACCGCCCCGCCCCCGCCGCCGGGGCTCCACACGAAGACCGCGACCACGTAGCGGGGGTTCTCCGCCGGGGCCATGCCGATGAACGAGCCGACCTCGCCGGGCTGCTGTTTGCCGTTGACGTAGCGCAGGCCCGTGCCGGTCTTGCCGGCCACCCGGTAGCCGGGCACCGCGGCGGCGCGCCCGGTGGCCCCCTCGACGGTGGTGACGGCCTCCAGCATGGTGCGCAGCGCGGCGGCGTTCTGCGGGCTGAGCACCGACCGGGTGACCGGCGGCTCGGCGGGCGTCCGCTTGCCGTCCGTGCCGCTGATCACCTCCTTGATCAGGTGCGGCTGGACGTACGTGCCGTTGTTGGCGATCGCGGCGTACGCGGCGGCCATCTGCAGCGGGGTCGCGTCGACGCTGTGCCCGATCGGCACCGACCCGTGCGACGAGTCGCTCCACTGGTCGGCGGGCAGCAGGCGGCCGCTGGCCTCCCCCGGCATGCCCTCCCCGGTGGGTTGGCCCAGCCCGAACCGCTTCTGGTAGTCGATCAGCCGATCCGGGCCGAGCTTGTCGGCGATCTCGATGGTCCCCACGTTCGACGAGTACGCGAGCATCCCGGCCAGGCTCATCCGCCGCCCGTTGGCCGGGTGGGTGTCCCGGAAGACGGTGTCGCCCTTGCGGATGGAGTTCGGCACCGGCAGGGCCGTGTCCGGGGTGACCACGCCCTCCTGCAGCGCCGCGCCGAACGTGATCGCCTTGTGCACCGAGCCGGGGTCGACCACGAAGCTGGTGGCGGCGTCCTCCCGGGCCGTCGGCTCGCTCTCCTCCGGCTTGGCCGCGTTGTAGCCGGGGTGGCTCGCCTGGACCAGCACCTCCCCGGTGGCCACGTCGAGCACGACGGCCGCCCCGACGCTGCCCCGGACCCGCTCCGTCTGGGCGGTCAGGATGCGCTGGCTCTGGAACTGCAGGTCCCGGTCGATGGTCAGTGTCAGGGAGCTGCCCGGCTTGGCCGGGGTGGTGCGGCTGTAGCCGCCGGGGATGGGGGCGCCCAGGTCGCCCTGGCCGGCCTCGTACACCCGGCGGCCGTTCTCGCCGCGCAGCAGGTCGTCGTAGCGGGCCTCCAGCCCCTCCAGGCCCACCATGTCCTGGCTGGTGAAGCCCAGCAGGTTGGCGGCCAGGTCGCCGCCGGGGACCTCGCGCCGCTCGTCGCGGTGCACGCCGATGCCGTCCAGGTCCAGCTCCATGATCCGCTTCGCGGTGGGGATGTCGACGCCCCGGGCCAGGTACTCGAACCGGGAGGCGACGCCACCCTCCAGGGTGCGCGGCTTCATCCGCTCCGCCAGCTCGGACACCGGCAGGCCGAGCAGCGGGGACAGCGCCCGGGCGGTCGCCGGGCGGTCCTTGACCAGGGTGGGGTCGGCGTAGACGTACCGGGCCTCGATGCTGTGGGCCAGCGGGGCGCCGGTGCGGTCGTAGATGGCGCCGCGCGGGGCGGGCAGGTCGACCCGGGTCAGCCGGTCGGGCAGGCCCGCCTCGGCGTACGCGGGGGTGTCGACCGCCTGGAGGAAGACCAGCCGGATGCCGATGGTGGCGAACAGCGCCAGCACGACCAGGGTGCCCAGGCGCAGGCGGCGGCGGGGGTCGGCCAGCCGGGGCGGCTTGCGCGGTTTGCGCGGGGACCGCCCGGGGGTGGGCCGGTCCGCGCGGCGCGGGCCCGGCCGGCGGCGCGGCGGCGCCGGCTCGTCGTCCTCGTCCGTCCAGGCGCCGCCCGGTCGGGGCTGGATCGTCCGGACCACCCCTGACCGGCCGCCCGGGGCGGTCTCGCGGCGGCCGGCGCGCGCGGCGCCGGCCCGGCCGCCGTCGAGCACCTGCAACGCCGGCCGGAACGGGTCGCCCGACCGGCTGCTGCGCGGGGTACGCCGCTGCTCGGCGGCACCGGACCCCGACCGGCCGGCCGCGCCCTGCTCGCGGATCGTGCGCCCCCGAGGGGTGTACGCCCGCGCGCCGGAGATGCCCCCGACGCCCGGCTCGCCGGAGCGCGGCTCGCCCCGCCCGGCGGCGCGTGACGAACCGCGCCGGGAGCCCGTGTTGGCGTCCCGGCGCAGTTCCTCCGACCTCGGTGGCACTGCGGTCAGCCCCCCGTGCCCTGCTGGCTGGTGACCGAGGGCTTGCCGTTGGCCGGCTGCGGCACCCCGATCACGCGCCCGTCCGGCAGCCGGATGTACGCCGGCTCCTCCGCCTCGACCATGCCCAGCCGCTTGGCGGCGGCGGTGAGGTTGCCCGGCGCCTCCGCCTCGGCGATGTCCTTCTCCAGCTGCTGCTGGTCCACGTCGAGCTTGGCCTGCTGCTGCTGGAGCTTCTCCAGCCGGAACGAGTTCTCGTTGATCTTGGTGTTGACCAGCAGGATGCCCAGCACGCCACCGACCACGAGCACCAGGATCAGCGCCACGAACGGCGCCCGCGGCACCGACACCGGCGGCGGCGGCGCGACCCGCAGGCGCGGCGACGGGGTCGCCGCCGGGCGGGAACGCTCGGCCGGGCGCAGCGCGGCGGTGCCGTTGAGCGGGAACTCGCGCGGCCCCCCGGCGCGAGTCTCCGCCTGCCGGTCGAGCCGGCCGGTCCCGGGTACCGGAAGCCCGGTCCGCGTGGTCCGCTGCGCCGCGGTCCGGCCCCCCGACCGCGGTGCGCGCTGCCCGACGCCGGTGTCCCGGACGCCGCGCTTGTTGACGTTCATGTCCCCTCCCCCTCTTCGTCCGTCCCTGCCCCGTCCACCGGAGTCGGCCGAGCCGACCCCGTCCCCGGTTGGTGCATCGCCTTGACCCGGCGGCGGTACCGTTCGCGGTCGGTCCGCCGCCGCTCGGCCTCCGGGTCGATCCGTTCCGCGGCCCGCAGGCGCACCGAGGCGGCGCGCGGGTTCACGGCGACCTCCGCCTCCCCGGGAAGCTCGGCGCCCCGGCTGAGCAGCCGGAACGTCGGGCCCGACCCGGGCAGTTCGACCGGGAGGTCGACCGGGCCCTTGCTGCGGACCCGGTCGGCGAGGGCCGCCTTGGTGAGCCGGTCCTCCAGCGAGTGGTAGGACAGGACCACCATGCGGCCACCCAAGGTGAGCTTGTCGAGAGCGGCCGGCAGCGCCGTCTCCAGCGCCGCCAACTCCCTGTTTACCTCGATCCGTAAAGCCTGAAACGTTCTCTTCGCCGGGTGTCCCCCGGTTCGTCGGGCTGGTGCCGGAATGTTCTCCACGACCAGCTCGGCGAGCCGCGCCGACGAGGTGATCCGGGCACGCTCGCGCTCCCGGACGATCGCCGAGGCGATCCTGATCGCGAACTTCTCCTCGCCGTACACCCGCAGCACCCGGGCCAGGTCCGGATGGGGATAGGTGTTGACCACCTCCTCGGCGGTCACCCCCCGGGTCTGGTCCATCCGCATGTCCAGCGCGGTGTCCTGCGAGTAGGCGAACCCGCGGTCGGGCGCGTCGAGCTGGAGCGAGGAGACGCCCAGGTCGAACAGGACCCCGTCGACCGCCGGGTAGCCCAGCCGGGCGAGCACCTCGGGCAGCTCGTCGTAGACGGCGTGCTCGAGGTGGATCCGGTCGGCGAACCGGGCCAGCCGGACCCGCGCGTGGGCGAGGGCCTCGGTGTCCCGGTCCAGGCCGATCAGGATCGTGTGCGGATGCGCCTCCAACACCGCCTCGGCGTGGCCGCCCAGGCCCAGCGTGGCGTCGACGTGGATCGTCCGGTCAGCCCTGCCCAGCGCGGGGGCCAGCAACTCGAGACACCGCTCAAGCAGCACCGGCACGTGCGTGCCGCGAAGCTCCCCCATGTCGACCCCCACTGGTTGAACCGTCCGTTCTCTCGCCGCGACTGCCGCCGGACGACGCCTCCGTCGTACCGCCAGATCCCCATCCGCTCCCGCCCGCCGGAGGCCGCGGCCCTCCGATCAGATCGTGCGCCTGGCACCGGGGAAGGGGTGCCAGGAGCTCGAAAGCGGCTGGAGATCTCGCAGTACGTCGGACGTCGTCACGCCCTACAGACCGCCGGGCAGCACCCCCTCCTCGATGTCGGCGAAGTCGTCTTCGCTCTCGGCGAGGTAGGCCTCCCAGGCCGCCTTGTCCCAGATCTCCACCCGCGTGCTCGCCCCGATCACCACCAGGTCCCGGTCGAGCCCGGCGTAGCCCCGCAGGTGGGCCGGGATGGTGACCCGGCCCTGCTTGTCCGGGACCTCGTCGTGCGCGCTGGCGAAGAAGACCCGGCTGTAGGCCCGGGCCGCTTTGTGCGTCATCGGCTGCGCGCGCAACTGGTCGGCGATGCGCTGGAACTCGGGCATCGGAAAGACGTAGAGGCAGCGATCCTGCCCTTTCGTGATCACGACACCCCCCGCCAGCTCATCCCGGAACTTCGCCGGCAGGATCAACCGGCCCTTGTCGTCCAGGCGCGGGGTGTGGGTGCCGAGAAACATCGGCCCAACCCCCTCGCCCTTTCAGCGGCGTTCGCGGCGCCGCCTCCCCCCGGGCCGGTGGACCCTCCCGGCCCCACCATCGCGCCCCACTCTACTCCACTTCCCTCCACCTGCAACCAGAATCGCCCGCGCGGCGCGCCCTTTCCGCGCGCAAAACCGCACGTCAGAAGGGGTGGGGCGGAGTGGAGGGCCGACACGGCCCCCCACCACGTCCGCTACCCGACATAGATCGACACCATCCGGCCGAGCGCCCGCTGACCGTCCGCGTAGAGCCTCCGCCCGTCCGCGGGGAGCCCCCCGGCCATCCGCGGGGGAGCCCCCCGGCCGTCCGCGGGTAGCCCCCGGCCGTCCGCCGGGGGCCACCGGCCGAACGGTTCGCCGTCGGCGGCGATCTGGCGGGGGCGGCGGTCCGGTAACCTCGCTCGGGTGACGGACGCGAAGATGCCCCTGCGGGCGAAGGTGGCCAGCTCCGTGTCGCGGACCGCTGCGGCGCTGTCGCGAGCTGCGGGCCGCGGCGACGGATCGGTGATCGGCGGGTGGATCGGGCTGAAGATCGACCCCGACCTGCTGGCCCACCTCTCGGCCGGACGCGCCATCGCGCTCGTGTCCGGCACCAACGGCAAGACCACCACGACCCGGCTGGCGGCGGCCGCCGTCGGCGTCCTGGGCCGGGTGGCCACCAACTCGTTCGGTGCGAACATGCCCACCGGCCACACCTCGGCGCTGGCCAAGGCCGGCAGCACCCCGTACGCGGTGCTGGAGGTCGACGAGCACTACCTGGCACAGGTCCTGCGGTCCACCGAGCCGCACGTGGTGGCGCTGCTGAACCTCTCGCGCGACCAGCTCGACCGGGCCAAGGAGGTCGCCATGATGGCCCAGCTCTGGCGCGCCGCGCTGGTCGACCATCCCGACGTACGGGTGGTGGCCAACGCCGACGACCCCATGGTGGTGTGGGCGGCCACCCCGCCGGTCGACCCGGCCCGGGGCATGCGGGCGCCGCACGTCACCTGGTTCAGCGCCGGCCAGCGCTGGCACGACGACTCCTGGGTCTGCCCCGAGTGCGGCCACAGCATCCAGCGCTCGGGTGAGCAGTGGTGGTGCAGCGGGTGCCCGCTGCGCCGCCCCGAGCCGCAGTGGACCGTCGAGGACGACGGCGTGCTGGACCCGACCGGCGCGTGGCACAAGGTGAGCCTGCAACTCCCGGGCCGGGTCAACGTGGGCAACGCGGCCACCGCGCTCGCCGTCGCCGCCGAGTTCGGCGTCCGCCCGGTCGACGCGGTCTCCCGGCTGGCCGCCGTCACCTCCGTGGCCGGGCGCTACGCGCAGGTGGAGCGGGAGGGGCGCAACATCCGGCTGCTGCTGGCGAAGAACCCGGCCAGCTGGCTGGAGGCGTTCGACATGGCGGACGTGGCGCCGACCCTGCTGTCCATCAACGCCCGGGACCCGGACGGGCTGGACACGTCCTGGCTGTTCGACGTCGACTTCGCCCCGCTGCGCGGCCGGCCGGTGCTGATCACCGGCGACCGGGCGTTCGACCTGGCCGTCCGCCTCGACGTCAACGACGTGCCGTTCCAGCACGTCCGGACGTTCGCCGAGGCGGTCCGGGCGGTCCCGCCCGGCCGTCTGGAGGTCATCGCCAACTACACCGCCTTCCAGGACATCCGAGCGGAGCTGGACCGTGTCAACTGAGAGCCTGCGTATCGTCTGGATCTACCCCGACCTGCTGTCCACCTACGGCGACCGGGGCAACGTGCTGATCCTGGCCCGCCGGGCGCAGCTGCGCGGGATGCCGGTGGAGGTGCTGGAGGTCCGCTCCGACCAGCGGATGCCCTCCACCGCCGACATCTACCTGATCGGCGGCGGCGAGGACGGCCCGCAGGCGCTGGGCGCGCAGCGGCTGCTCGCCGACGGCGGCCTGCACCGGGCCGTCGCCCAGGGCTCCGTGGTGTTCGGGGTGTGCGCCGGCTACCAACTCCTCGGCACCTCGTTCTTCGCCAAGGGCACGCAGTACCGGGGGCTGGAACTGCTGGACCTCTCCTCCGACCGGGGCCCCACGCGGGCGGTGGGCGAGCTGGCCGGCGACGTAGACGCCCGGCTCGGCCTGCCGGCGCTGACCGGCTTCGAGAACCACGGCGGCCGCACCCGCCTCGGCCCCAGCGTCTCCCCGCTGGCCCGGGTCACGGCGGGCGTCGGCAACGACGGCACCACCGAGGGGGCGTGGCGGGGCAAGCTGCTCGGCACGTACTCGCACGGTCCGGCCCTGGCCCGCAACCCCGCCCTGGCCGACCTGCTGCTGCGCTGGGCGACCGGCGCGCACCAGCTTCCACCCCTGGACGACACCTGGGCCGACCGGCTCCGCGCCGAGCGCCGCGCCGCGGTGGCCGCCGCCCGGGCATGATCGGCGCCGTCCGGCGGCTCCTGCGGCAACCGTCGGCGCGCCGGTTCGCCCTGCTGTTGCTCCTGCTCGCGGCGTTCGCCGCGGTGCTGCCGGTGCTGACCCGGCCCGAGGTGACGCAGCTACCGCGGCTCGCCGACTCCCTCGGTCCGTACGCCCCGGTCGCGGCCGTGTTCGGCGGCGCGTTGCTGCTGGTCGCCCTGGTGCCCCGCACCTTCGTCACGCTCGCGTCGGGGGCGGCCTTCGGCCCGGTCGAGGGCGCCGCGTACGCCCTCGGCGCCGCGCTGCTGGCCGCGGCGATCGGCTTCGCCGTCGGTCGGGGGCTGGGCCGCGAGTTCGTCGCCGAACGGGTACGCGGCCGGCTCGCCCGGCTGGACGGCTGGTTCGCCCGGCAGAGCGTGCTCGGGGTGGTCACCGTCCGGCTGCTGCCGATCGCCGGCTTCGGCCTGGTCAGCTACGGCTACGGCACCACCGGGGCGCGGGTGCTGCCGTTCCTGGTCGGCAGCGTCGTCGCCTCCGTCCCGACCGCGTTCGGCTACGCCGCGATCGGCGCGGCGGTCACCTCGCCCGGCCCCGTCAACTGGTACGCCGCCGCGCCGGCCGCCCTGGGCCTCGTCGCGAGCGTCGTGCTCGCGTACCGCTGGTGGCGGGCGGAACGCCGGCGCCGTACGGAGGCGGCCCGGTGAGCGCGCGGAGCGCAGCGAAGCGGAGCCCCGCAGCCACGAACGAAAGGCCAGCACCCGTGAGCGCGCGGAGCGCAGCGAAGCGGAGCCCCGCAGTCGCGAACGAAAGGAAGCTCCGGTGAGCGCGGAGGAGCTGCTGCCGGGCGGGTGGATCTCGGAGGTCGCCCGCGTCGGGGACACCGTGCGGCGCACCCCGCCGGCCAACGCCGCGTACGTCGCCGACCTGCTGCGGCACCTGGAGCGGGTGGGCTGCCCGGTGGCGCCGGCGTACCTGGGCGTCGACGAGCGGGGCCGGCAGGTGCTGGGCTACCTCGACGGGCGGGTGCCGTGGCGGGATCGGGAGGAGTCGGCGTACTTCTCCGACGCCGCGCTCGCGGGGGTGGCCCGGCTGGTCCGGGCGCTGCACGGCGCCTGCGCCGGCACCCCGCTGGCGGGCGACGCGGAGACGGTCTGCCACCACGACCTCTCCCCCAAGAACACCGTCTACCGCGACGCGGGGCAGGGGCCGCTGCCGGTGGCCTTCCTGGACTGGGACCTGGCCGGCCCTGGCCGGCGGGTCGAGGACGTGGCCTTCGTCTGCTGGCACTGGGCCGAGCTGGGCCCGGGCGCGGACCCGCAGGAGCTGGCCCGCCGCTGCCGGGTGGTCCGGGACGCGTACGGGCCGCTGCCGGGCGCCGACGAGTTGCTCGACGTGATGCTGGCCCAGGTCGACGGCACCTGGCGAGGCATCGCCGAAGGCGCCGAGCGGGACGCCCCGGGCATGCGCCGCCTACGCGACGCCGGCGTGGTGGAGGCGGTCCGGGGCTGGCACGCCTGGCTCCAGACCCACCACACGACGCTGACCGCCCTCCTGACCCCCTAGCCCCACCCCCACC
>NZ_JBDPMC010000059.1:0-42927 GCF_039871625.1 Micromonospora sp. B11E3
AGGCGCCAACACCAAGATCAAGTTCCTGAAGCGGCAGATGTACGGCCGAGCCGGCTTCGCGCTCCTACGACAACGAATCCTGCTCGCATAGACCAGTCACCCCGACCACCGTTTCTGTGCCAGAGCCGAATGATCGACACTGGGCACCGGCCCTCCAAGGAAGGCATATGCCGGTTCCCCGACGTCCGAGCCCCACGGGTCGCCGCTTGCACCGAGCTGCGGCCGGCCCTCGTTTCAAGATCATCCTCGCTCGTCTTTCCACAGGTGGTGCTATACGGTCAGCAGGTGAGAATCGAGCGTCATTGGTGGAACGGGGACCGGAGTCCGCGGGGACGCCGCGACGTCTACATCCGCACCGACGGCCAACGATGGGAAGTAGAGGCGCAAACCGGCGGCCTCGCAGGCCGGTCGAAGCTGCACCTCTGTCCCAGTCGGGCGTCGGCACAGATCCTCGCCGACGCGTGGCTGGGTGGTCGTCCGGAATGGCGTGAGATGGCGCCCTGACAGTCGGCGTCAGGAGCACTCCTGGCAAACCTGCTGACCATCGCGCTGCGCGGCGCGCTGACTGCGGTGGTGCACCAGGAAGCAGTGCGCGCATCGGAACTCGTCCGGCTGCATCGGCACGACCGCCACGGTCAGTTCCTCGCCGGACAGGTCCGCGCCGGGTAACTCGAAGTTCTCGGCAACCTCGGCATCGTCCGCGTCGACTCTCGCTGACTGCGACGCTGCGCCACGCGCCTTGAGTTCCTCCAGGCTGTCGTCTTCAACCTCAACACCGGGTCGGTACGGTGCGTCGTAGTCGGTGGGCTTGCTCATCCTGATGGCCTCTCCGGATTGGTTCATGGGTTTGACTGAGGCCGTCGAAGACAGACACCCTGCTGCTCCCGCTCTGCTGCCGCGGCCACCGCCGTGGGAACTGGGAGCCGTGTGCCGACGAAGGCTCGACCAGTGGGTCAGCCACTTCGGCGGTTACCCCACTGGCGCGGGCTCTGGACCGAGCCCCGCCCACTGAGGCGCTGACCCTTTCCATAGGGTTGAGGCGAGGCAACCTTGCCCTTCGCGCGCCGGGCGGCCCGATTTGCGTAGACGGCAGGCTCGTCGGCCTGGGACTCGGCCGTGGTTGGCGTGTCGGCATCCTCGGTGTGGGCGTCTTGAACAGGTTCGAGCTCCGGCATCGGAATCTCCCTGGATTCGTGGGGCGCCCTGCGGGCCATCGCCCAGCCCCGGCGGACGCGGACTGCTCGACGCCGATGTGGGCACGTTGACGGTATCGCAACGCCGAGCCTGTCCGATCGACGGACCGTGGCCTCCGTGCGGGTCCCCTGGGTGCTGCTGCTAGGCCGCCGCCCGCCATACTTGGCTCGCCGCAACCACCAGCGGCGGCGGGACCCGCTTGACATGAGCACGTCTACGCGGCCTCGCCCCGTCACCAGGCATCGCTATGGGCGAGAGTAGGCGCCCTTCGGGGGACAGTCTGCCCCGGCCAGTAGCGCACCACGGTGATGCAGCAGTAGCCTGCGTCGCAGCGACATAGACCAGAGCGCCGGCTCATGCGCACCCAGGCGGATATCAAGCGGGGCGCCCGTGATCGGGTAACCTGGTGGCGCAGCGGGCCGTTAGCTCAATGGCAGAGCTGAGGACTTTTAATCCTTAGGTTCTGGGTTCGAGTCCCAGGCGGCCCACCTTTGAACTGGGAAAATAGCCCACCATCACCACCTTTTACCTCTTCCTATCGGGGTATTTGTCGGGTTTTTGGCTTTAGTGTACGAGCGCCCACCGAGCACCCAACCCTGGAATGACGCTTGGCGACATCACGCGTCGCCGCTGGTCAGGGGTGCGTCCCGGCGCCGCGAGGCGACACAGTCCCCTGTGTAGATCTCCATGGTGATGGCGAACTGAGCGTGCCGAGAGGATCTGCATCGCCACCCGGGGATGCGCGTCCAGGTCTGCAAGGAGCGAGGCGCAGGTACGCCGGGCATCCCGGACGGTGATCCGCCGGGCTCCCGCCACATCGCAAGCGCCGGTCCCTGAAGCGGTTGAAGTTGCGCGGCTCGACCGGCCGACCGTTGCGGGTGGCGAAGACGAGGTCCGACGGCTGCCAGGCCGGGCCGGTGGCGTCCCGGGCGGCGGTCTGTGCGGCGCGGCGGCTGTCGAGCGCCACGGTGGAGATGTCCGGCAGGGGCAGGGTGGCGTAGTCCCCGTCAGGCGACCCGCCTGGCTACCGGTGAAACCGTCACGACTGGCCCCTGAGCTGCGGAATGCGGTTCGGGTTCTGCCACATTGAGTCCACCCAAAACGGATACTCAAACGGAGGGGGTCAAACCGGCAGCACGCGCCACAAGCCGGGTCGCGCTGATGATCCACACCTTGCGGCACGGTCCCCCGCATGGCGTACTTGTCGCGTCCGGCGGGGAGGGGCGTCGTAGGTTGGCGGGATGCAGTCCCTCGCCGCTCACCTTTGCGCCCTGACCCAGGAGCAGCTCACCGCTCTGGTCGCGAAACGTCGCGACGCGACCATCGAGCCTGCGCCGCAGACCGCCGACCAGCTCGCCGTACGGCTGCTTCACCCGTCGTCGATGGTGGCTGCCTGTGCGTTGCTTACCCTGCCGCAGCTCCAGGTGGGCGAGGCCGCCGCGGCGCTGGGCGATGGGTGCACCACTGCGCGGCTGGCGGCGCTGTTGGGCGTACCGGAGGGCGACGCGGACCTGGCCGCGGCGCTGCGCCGGCTCACCGGGCTCGCCCTGATCTGGCCGTACGCCGACGGCTTCGCGGCGGCACATCTGAGCCCGATGTGGCCGCACCCGCTGGGCCTCGGACCCGGTGCCGCCGAGCTGCTCGCCGGACGGAACATGAACGAGCTGCGCAGGCTGGCGAAGGTGTACGGCATCCCCGTAGCGGGCCGCGGCAAGGACGAGTTGATCGTTGCGCTGGTCGGCTGGCTGGCGCGGCCGGAGAACGTGCGCCGACTCGTGGCGCAGGCCCCCGCCGATGTTCGCGCCCGGCTCGCCGCGCTCGCCTCGCGGCCGGCACCGTCCTTCCATGTGCGAGGGATCATGTTCGGGTCGGCCGGGGTGGGGCTGCCGTGGGCCGCCGAGCGTGGTCTCGTCGTCGGCTCCGCGTGGGGCGTCGAGGAGATGCCCCGCGAGGTGGCGCTCGCGCTGCGGGAGGGCTATGTCGCTGCGTTCGACCCGCAGCCGCCGGCCCTGCCTACCACTCCCGTCGAGCCCAGGGACGCCGAACGGGAGGCCGCAGCCGCCGCCTCGCAGACCCTCGCCGCCATCACCGCGATCGCCGGAACCATGAGCGGCGGCCCGGTGCCGCTGCTCAAGACCGGCGGTCTGGGCGTACGCGAGGTCCGCCGAATCGCCAAGTCGTCCGGCCTGGACGAGGACCATATCCGCCTGATCATCGAACTGCTCGCCGCGGGCGGCCTCACCGAGGCCTCGGACACCGGTCTGGCCCTCTCGGCGGCCTATGACGAGTTCGCCGCCACCGAACCCGCGGACCAGCTGCTGGACCTCGTCGACACCTGGCTGACGATGCCCGCGTGCCCGCTCGCCCCCGCCGACTCCACCGCGGTCTCCTCCCGTGTCCTCTACTGGAACGAGGGCGAGGAGATGATTTTGACGGGTCTGCGTGCCCTGGCCTTGCGTACGCTCGCCGATGTCTTACCCGAAGGGCATGCCACCGACCCCGGCGCGCTCGCCGACCGGCTGGCCTGGCAGAGCCCCGTCCTGACCGACCAGGCCGACGAGGATCTGCACCGATATGTCACTGGCATCTGGCGGGAAGCCCACCGGCTCGGCCTGCTTGCTCACGGAACAGCGACGAGGCTCTGCCGTAGCCTGCTGACCGGTGACGCCGACGCGACTCATCGGCACGCTCAGGCCATGCTGCCCCGGTCCCGCAGCACGGTCCTGTTGCAAAACGACCTCACCGCGGTGGTGACCGGCACCCCGTCGGCCAACCTGCTGGCGCTGCTGGACGGCGCGGCCCGGCCGGAGTCCCGCAGCGGCGCCTGGACCTGGCGCTTCTCGCCGGCCAGCGTCCGCGGCGCACTCGACGCCGGAAGCACCCCGGCGGATCTGCTGGCCCGGATCACCGAGGTGGCCGAAGGCGGCCGGGTGCCGCAGACACTCACGTACCTGATCAACGACGTAGCCCGCCGATACGGCCGCGTTCAGGTACGCCCAGCCGGCTGCTGCCTGTGCAGCGACGACGAAACGCTGCTCACCGAAATCCTCAACACCCGCTCGCTGCAGGCCCTGCACCTGGTCCGGCTCGCCCCGACCGTGCTCGCCACCGCAAAATCGCAGGCCGAAACCCTGGCCGCACTGCGCGCCGCCGGCCACGCCCCGGCCGGCCTCCGCCTCGACGGCAGCCCAGCGATCGAGATCCCGCAACGACGCCGCGCCGATCCATCACCCACCGAGCCGGACAGTGGTGACAGCTTTCCGCTGCCACGCCTGAGCGACCCGGCCGACGTCGCACGGGCCCTGCTCGGCAACCGCTGATCCCCCGCCACCCGGACTACCTTGAGCGGGCCGAGTCGTTTCCCGGCCGCCTAGCTGTAGCCAGGTGCCACCTCCGGTTTACAACGCGTCCGACCTGCTGTTTCTCAGCAGAATTGTGAGCCGACCAGCGAGGCTCGGGGCGGGACGGGGTCCGGCGTTCAGGCCGGGCGCCGCCACCGTTCAAGGACCCGATCGATGTCGTCCCGGACCCGTTCCCGAGCCTGCTCCCGGGGCACACCGGCCATCAGCAGCTCGTCGTACGCGGTGTCCTCGTGCCGCACGGAGGCGACCACGGCCCGGGTCACGGCGTCCGGGTCAAGGGCCCGACCGGCTGCGCTGCGCCCCACCCGGCCGCTGCCGCGGGTGCCGGTGTGTCGGCTGATCGCCGCCGCCCGCATCGGCGGACAGTTGGGGAACAGCCGGCCGATCCGTTCGGCCAGATCCTGCCGGAACCGCTCGTCCGCGGCCGCTCGCCGCTGCCGGTCCCGCTCGCGGCGGCGGGCACGGGCCTCCTCGTCGGAGAGGCACTGGCGCTCGGCCTGCTCGACCGCGGCCTCCTCGACCAGCAGTCCCTGCCGCTCGTGGCGCTTCCGGGAGCGGCTGAACCGCACCACCACCGCCGAGAGCCGGCTGGCCTGTCTGGCCCGACGGGTCAGCGCCGCGTCGCCGGCTGGCAGGAACACCAGGTGATCGAGGTCAGCGCAGGTGAGACACGCCGGCCCGGCGTCCTCCATCATCAGCATGTCGGCGTCCGTGCGCCCGCAGCCGACGCAGGTGAACGCCTTCAGCGGCTGCACCACCACCAGGTCCGGCGGCTTGCTCTGCCGGGCACCCAGCCGCTCCCGCTGCCGCTCCGGCAGGTCCGCCGGCGTCCAGTGCGTGCGGTACGTCAATTCCAGCGTGAGATCGCCGGCGGCGGTGAAGCGCAGCGGCCGCCGGTCGCGGGTGGCGGCGAGATACTCGACCTGGCTGGGGCGCAGGCCACGACTGGCTACCCAGCGACGGAACACCTCCAGCGCGTCAGCGAGCCGGTCCGCCGACACCGCCGCGACCGCTTCCAGGTGCGGCGCCCGGCCCTGCCGCCAGTCCGTGACCAGCCCGAGCGGCACCCAGCCCATCCCGGTCAGCACGTCGAGCGGGCTCACGTAACGCTTGTGCCGCAATGCCTGTTCGGCAGCGGCCACCACCCGGCGCTCCAGCTTCGAGGCGGGCTGCATGGATGGCAGCCTACCCATGCGACGCTCCGCCCGTCGGCGGCGCCGCCCGTCGGCAGCCTCTCAGCCGGTCTGCGAACTGAAGACTCTGCACACGGCCTACCCCGACGGAGTGCCGGACGACGACTTGGTGACCGTCACCGGCAGGCGCCTGATCCGCTCACGAGCTGATCTGCTGCACGATGGCCGCGAGCTCCCGGTCGGGTCTGACATGACGCTGGTAGAGCGGGCTGCACGGTGTCGCGGCCAGCCGCACGGCGAGGTCGAGGAGGTTCGGCTTGGCGGCGTTGCGCCAGGTGTCGGCGAGGAAGGCGAAGTCGGTCATGATGCCGACGATGCTGCGGTTGGCCGTCGGCGCGATGCGCCACTGGCGCATCTGGTCGACCTCGGCGCGGATCACCAGGTCGGGCACGCTGTGGGCGGCGAGCACCGCGCCGACCTGGTCGGCGGCCCGGGTCGGCATGGTGGCGGCCGGCGCGAGGGGCATGAGCACCGGCAGCAATGTGCGTTCGTTGACGAGCAGCGCGACCTGCGGTCGCCACGGAAGCATGGTGGCGTACCAGTCGCCGAGCAACGTCGTGGACTGCTCGCCGTCATGCGGGGCGGATAGGCCGATGCGTTGGCGTAGCTTCGCGGTCGCTCGCAGGATGAACATCCGCCCATCCTGCAGCCTGTGCGCGCCGCTCCGAGGGTGGCGATGGGCTCGGTGGATGCGGTCGCTCGGGACGTAGCGCGGGGGCTGTCGTAGGGTGCTGCGGTGGGTTCACTCAGCCGGGCCGAGTTGGACGCGTTGGTCGGCGAGGCGACGGTCGACGCTTACGACGACGATGAGCAGCTGACCGGCCTCTACACAATGATCGAGGACAATCTGTCGGTGCCGTTCACGACGCAGGTTCTGGGTGTCGAGGTGACGGTGCGGTGGGTTGACCTGCGCCACGGCGAAGTGGTCGCGATCTGCCATCGCGGCCGGATCCGTCAGGCGATCGGGATTCTGGATCTTCCATTGCCGGAGCCGCCACCGCCCGGCGCGGAGTGGATCGATGCGTACCGGCATTGGGCGGGCAAATAATCATCATGGCGGATGGAGCCGGCGGTGAGTGAGTACCAGTACTACGAGTTCGTGGCGGTCGACCGGCCGTTGACGTCGACGCAGCAGCGTGAGCTGCGGTCGTTGTCGACGCGGGCGCGGATCACGTCGTCGAGTTTCGTCAACGACTACCAGTGGGGTGGCCTGAAGGGTGACCCGCGGGAGTGGATGCAGCGGTACTTCGACGCGTTCCTGTACCTGGCGAACTGGGGCACGCACCGGGTCGCGCTGCGGCTACCGATCGCGGTGCTCGATCCGCGCACGGCCGCCCAGTACTGCGTCGGGGATTCGGCCTGTTCGTGGGCGACCCGTACGCACGTGATCCTCGATCTGCATAGCGAGGACGAGGACGGCGACGACGTCTACGAGGGCGGGGGTCACCTCGCCGCGATCCTTCCCGCTCGGGCCGAGTTGGCCGCCGGCGATCGGCGGCTTTTGTACCTGGCGTGGCTGCTGTGCGTACAGGGCCGGGAGCTGGACGACGACGAGCCGGAGCCGCCCGTCCCACCCGGCCTGCAGGACCTCTCCGGGCCGCTGCACGCCCTGGTCGACTTCCTGCGGCTGGACCCGGATCTGCTCGCCGTGGCGGCCGAGACGAGCGCGCCGCTGAAGGAGAAGACGCCGTCGACATCGGCCCTGTCCCGCTGGGTGAAGGCGCTGCCCGAGTCGGAGAAGGACGACGTTGTCCTACGGCTGTTGCGCGGCGACGACGCTCACCTGCGGTCGGAGCTGCTGGCCCGCTTCCACGGCACGACCCCGAACGAGAGCACCGGTGGTCGCCGCACGGTCGGGGAGCTGTTGGCTGCCGCGGGGGAACGCTGGTTGGAACGGCAGCGGCTCGCCCGCGAGCGTGAGGCGGCCGAGCGGGAGCGTCGTAAGCGGGCTGCTGCCGCCGCCCGCGAGCAACACCTGAACGCGCTCGCCGGGCGACAGGAGCAGGCGTGGCAGCAGGTGGCCGCGATGATCGAGACGAAGAAGCCGAAGGAGTACTACGCCGCCGTGGCGCTGCTGTCTGACTTGAAGGCGCTGGCCGAACGGGACGGCGACACCGAGGCGTTCCACCGGCGGGTGCGGCAGCTGCGGGAGCGGCATGCCCGTAAGCCGAGCCTGCTGGACCGCCTCGACCGGGTCGGGCTCCGCTGACTCGGCAACCGATCAACCGCCGCCGTCGACCGCGGTGAAACCGAGTTGGGCGTAGGAGCGGGATCGTTTGCGCCACATGGCGGCGAGCACGTTGACGTGTTCGTCGACGTAGTCGTGGACCTCGGCGGTGGACTTGCCGGGATGGGCGCGCAGAATCCGGCCGACGTACTGCACCATGCTGCCCTTGAACGAGACGGGATGGGCCAGGAACAGGGTGTCCAGTTTCGGGCAGTCGTAGCCTTCGCCCACGTACTTGTCGGTGGCGACGACCAGCAGCGGTGGCCCGTCGGCGGGCGGGTCGGCGAGGAAGGCGAGGACCTGCTTGAGGTCTTTGGTCTTGCGGGTGGCGTAGAGCAGGTGGGGTTCGTGGCCGAGGTCGCGTAGCCGCTGGGCGAGGGCCTCGACGTGGGCGGTCTGCCGGGTCAGGACCAGGCAGTTGCGGCCGCGTGCGAGGGCGGCGTGTACGTCCTGGCAGATCTGCTCGTCGCGGGTGTCGTCGGCGACCAGGCCGCCGAACACCACGGAGGTGATCGCTCCGGGCTTGGTGGTGTCGGCGTCGTCGGGCAGCGCGTAGCTGGTGTGGTGGATGTGCAGGCCGCGCCGCAGGGCACCCGGGTCACCTTTGTCGATCATCGGGATGGTGTGCCGCTTCGGCCCGCAGTGCATGAAGATGACCGGTCCGAGGCCGTCGCGGCGGTACGCGGTGGCGGTCAGGCCGACCCATCGCCGGGCGGGGATGCGGCGTAGTACTTTCTCGATGGTGGGGGCGCCCGCGTGGTGGGCCTCGTCGACGATGACCAGCCCGTACCCGCCCAGCCGCTGTGCGGCGTCGTCCATGCGGGCGACGGTCTGGATCATGGCCAGGTCGATGTGCCCGGTCGGTTTGGTCTTGCCGCCGCCGATCTGCCCGATCTGCCCGGGGTCGACGTCGAGGACCGTGGTGAGGCGGTCGCGCCACTGGTCCATCAGCGGAGCCCGGTCCACCAGGACGAGGGTGGGTGTGCGGTGGTGGGCGATGAGGGCGCAACCCATGACGGTCTTTTTCCCGATCCGGGTGGGGCTTCCAACACGCCGTGCTCGTGGCGGGCGATGTCGGCGACCGCGGCGGGCTGACGGTCCCGCAACGTCGCGATGAACGTTACGTCGATGGGCGGCGGGTCAGCGCGCCGGTCGGTGATGTCGAGCCGGCTGCCAGCCTGCGCCACCAGTTCGGTGGCCTTGTCCGCCATCGCCCGAGGCAGGTACAGGAACTCCAGATCTTCTCGGTAGCAGCGCACGAAACGCGGGGTGTTCCAGTTCGACAGGCGCAGGTTCTCGTTCTTGTAGAACTCCGGGTTGGCCAGCGACGCGGCGTGCTTGAGTGAGGCCAGCAACGACGCCGGCAGCCCGGCCCGGCGGATCGCGAGCATCCCCGCCCACTCGGCATGGACCACGGCTGGTGCAGCCGCCTCGGGGCGCAGCGTCGACCGGAACAGCACTGCCTCCGGGCCGACCGCCACCGGCCGCAGTTCGGCGACGAGCCGCTGCACGTCGGCCAGGCCGAGCCGGTCGACGTCCGCGAGGAACGCCCACTGATCTGGATACGCGGCGAACGTCTCCGGGTCGACGAAGACTGTCGTGCCGAGATCGCGGCACTGCTTCTGCAGCGGCAACGCGATCAGGTTGCCCAGCCCTTCACCCTTCGCCGGCAGGTGATCCTGAGCAGGGAAGAACCGGTCGTAGCTGTCCAGCCCCAACTCCCCGCGAACGGCCATCGCCTCACGCAACAACCCGAACCCCAACGCCCGCGCGTCCAACGCCGGCACGGGCTCGGTGAAGAAGGTCCACACATGGGCGCCCTGCCCGGAGCGGGATATCTCGACCGCGGTCGGAACGCCGACGCTGTCGGCGGCCTGGACGTACGCCTGGGCATCAAGCTGCCACTGCTCGCCGTCGAAGTCACAGGCCAGGAGCCGACACGAGTCATCGGCCAGCATCGGGTACAGCCCGATGCTGATCCGCCCGGACAGGTGGTCGTGGAGCACCGCATCGGTCAACGGCCGGTACCGGCGGGCCTCCTTCGCCTCCTGCCACGACTGCCCCGGCAGCCGCTCCAACTGCGGGTACCAGCCCTTGCGGCCATCCTTCTCCCACCGCTGGGCGTACACGTCGTCGCGCCCCACGAACAGGGACCGGAACAGGGCCACCCGCTCCGCCGCGAGCCGCTCCCCAGCACCAGCCGGGACCGATCCACCGGCGGCCGACTGCCCCTGCGTCGTTGCCCCAGCGGCCGGCGCCAACAGCCGAGCAACGTCGGCCCGCAACGCGGCCAGTTCCGCGCGAAGCACGGCCAACTCCTCTGCACAGCCGCAGGCGCAGCCAGCAGTTGCAGGATCGATCGATGTCGCCGTCACCACCCCATTGAACAAGCCGCCGCCGTATCCAGCCCCAGGCCCTCCGGCGAGTCGCATGCTCGGGGTCAGCTGCTCCGTGGGAGCTTCAACGTTCGCGGCGGACGGACCGACTCATAGTCAGCCCGGGCTGCGCGGCAGGCCCGCCGCTGCTGCCCGGAACCGGGACCTGCCGCCCGGCGGGGTTGCGGAGTGCCGGGGCCGTTGTCTACGGAGCGGGTATGCCACTGCGTTCAATAGGGTGTGACGTTCGAGGAGTACGCCTTCGCCCGGGTCTCGGCGCTTCTGCGACTTGCCCGCCTGCTCACCGGTGACGAGCATCGGGCCGAGGACCTCCTTCAGGACACCCTCGCCCGGGCGTACGCCCGGTGGGCGCGTATCTCCCGGATGGAGCAACCTGACCTGTACGTACGCCGGATGCTCGTCAACGGCCACCATTCGTGGTGGCGCCGACGCAGCAGCAGGGAGGTTCTGGTCACCGTCGTGGCCGAGCGCCCGGGTACGAGCGACGAGAGCGCCGAGGTTGCCGAGCGGGACGCCCTGTGGCAACTCGTCCGCGCCCTGCCCTCGCGGCAACGCACGGTCATCGTCCTGCGGTATTACGAGGATCTCGACGACTGGACGATCGCGGAAATCCTGGACTGCTCCACCGGCACGGTCCGTACGCATGCGAAGCGCGCCCTGGCGGCGCTGCGCAATCGGCTGGGCCGAGACACCGTCGAACCGATGGGAGTGCTCTGATGTCATCCGACCTCGATCAACGCCTCGCCGTGACGCTCGACGCCCATGCGGGAGCCGACGTCGACCCGGCACCGATCGTGGCACAGGCCGTCCTTCGCGGGCGGCGCCTGCGGCGACGACGTCGCGGGCTGGTCACCGCGTGCGTGGCGGCAGCGTTTGCGGTCCTGGCGGCTGCATTCATGGTGATACCACTCGGACAGACGCCCAGGCAGGCAGGGCTTCTGCTGCCGGCGTCGTCGAACGAGCCCGGCGCCGCCGAGCGGCCCGACCTCGTCGGCGCCGATCCCGCCGTCGTACATTTCACGGCCGACACCCTGGTTTCCGGCGCACGGCACGCCACCTGGACCACGGGCCGCGGCGTCGAAAGCGTCGAGTTCCAGGGCGGAACCCGTCCGGCGCGATTTGTGCTGGCAGGCAGCGCGGCGACGCTGGACGGCGTTCGGCAGACGTTGTCGTCCTCGGGCCGGCCCCAGCCGCCGGCAGACGTACGCGTCGGCGAGCAGCCGGGAAACGCCTGGGTCGATCCGGCGCCGACGGGCAGGTCGGGCTTGTGGTTCGTGCGCTGGCAACCCGTCGACGGCCTATGGGCTCGACTCGAGATCTACGCGGACAACCGCAACGAGGCGGTTAGTGCGGCAGGCCGCGTACGCTTCGACGGCGCCCGGCGCTGCGCGGTACCGTTCCGCCTGCAATCGCTGCCCGCCGGTGCCCGCCTGCTGGAATGCTCGGTCCAGCTCAGCATGGACCGCCCGGATGCCTTCGCCGAAGGATCGCTCGTGGTGGGTGATTCCTCCGGTCGCTGGCTCACCGTTCGAGCCCAACGCCCGGCGGTGGACATCGGCGCCGACGCCGGTGATCTGACAGCCGGACCCTACCGGGTGCGCCGACAGGGCAGCGACGTGCTGGAAATGTGGGTCAAGCCCTGCCAGGTGGAACTCTTCCTCGACGGGCGGGGCCACGGATACGCGGACCTGGATGGCTTGACCGTCCTGGGCGGCTACCGGCCGGCCACTACGATCACCGACCCCGACACCTGGTGAAACACCGCCGTACGGCACCAGTGAGAGGGGCCGGAAACCGGCCGTAGCGCGTCCGGCGGGTAGCCGGGGAAGGAGCAGGCATGTCACCCGAGCCGCGAGCCGGGCCTCGCGCTCGCGGTCCAGGTCGCTGTGGTCAGCGCCCGCGACACGGCGTCCGGACCCATCAGTCAGGCCGGAGAGACGACGGCTGACAGCAACGAGACAGCAACGGACCGGATCGTGGGCACGAGACGGGCGATCATGCTGGCCCTGAACCGGGCGAGGAGCGAGCGGCGGACTCGCACGCGGCAGGCGAAATCGATGCGTACTCAGGTTCCGCCCGTTCAACGGCGAAGCCCCGGCATCAGCCGAGGCTTCGCGAGTGCGCGACAAGCATGAGGGCAACGACAGAGACGCCTTCGTGCCCCTCGCGTCAACTAAGGGTCACACGTTCGCCGTCGAATTCGGCAACGAACTCAGCCTTGCTGCCAAGGGCAGCGATGTACCGGGCGACCGTGCCGACCTCAGCCTTCGGTAGTTCGCCGCTCTCGATGGCGGCGACGCGCGGCTGGGAAACGTTCATGCGGTCGGCAACCTGCTGCTGAGTCAGGCCACGCCTCTCGCGCATCTCGCGCAGTCGCGCTGCGCGTACCTCGCCGCGCATGCGCTCCTTGTGCTGCTCAACCTTGTCCTCGTCGAGGTTCATGCGGGAGCGGACATCCCGCCAGCTACGCGCCATCAGTGCTGTCCCTTCAGCTCTCGCAGGTGCTCGGCGAACTTCTTGTCGGCTTCGAGAATGCTGGTTTCGTACCAGCCCTTCCAGTTGCCGCTCTTGTCACCCGCCACCAGCAGGATGGCTTCCCGCTGAGGGTCGAAGGCGAACAGGATGCGGATCTCGGTTCCCCCTGCCGAGCCGGGCCGCAGCTCCTTCATGTTCTTGTAGTTCGAGCCCTTGACTCGGTCGACGAACGGTCGACCGAGCGCCGGGCCCTCGGCGGCGAGCAGATCTATGGCCGCAGCGACCTGCTCAGCGGAGTCGGGCTCAGACGCCACCGGGCATTTTCAGGCCGATCCATCCGGACGAAGCAGCAGACGAGCGCGGGACGCACCGGCGGCGGGCGCTCGACCCCACAGCGAGATCACTGCGGGATCCAGGTTCGCGCCGACGGGTCCCAGACGCCGATCGCTGTTGCATCGAGCACGGGGTCGAAAATCTGGCTCGCGAGGCTAATGGCGGTGTCGTAGTCAGGAACGGTGCCGGGTGCCTCTGCTGCGACTCTCGGGTAGCGTGCGGCCCAGCCAACGGCGTCGGGCACGACGAATCGTTCGGGAAGTTCGATCTTGCGCATCGCCGCGTTGCTGACGACAGCGGTGCGCAGCGTATCGGCGCTGATGGCGTGTGTGATGGCGATGATGGCGATGTCGACGAGGTCCTTGACCCGGGTGCTGCTCGCGGGCTGCCCGTCTCGGGCGTAGGTACCGATGGTCGCGCAGAGCTTGTCGGCCAGGTGGTCGGCGATCGGAAAGACGCGATAGTTCGGCCGAACGAGTCCCTCGATGGTCAGTGGCGTCAGCGGAGCGACGACGTCTGGTGTGCCTGTCATGACGGTGCCGACAACAACATCGATGTGGAAGCCGGCAAACGACGTCGGGCCGAGTCGGGCGTTGACGTGTACGCGGGCTCCTTTGGCCTCCTCTTGGAGGGAAGCGACGCGGGTGACGTCGAAGGCGAAATGATCGCCCAGGTCGATCCGGAGCGCGGCGCGCAGTGCGTCGACGGCGTCGTTGACATCGGCGTCGGTAGCGTTGAAGAACACGTCGACGTCCTTGCTGTGCCGGGCCGTGGCGAGCCGGGCCAACAGCGCCCCAGCGCCCTTGAGCACCCACCGGTCGGCGTCATCGGATCTGAACAACCGGGCGAGTGCCCGGTCGTAGGCGAACTGACGCTGGAGTTCGTCGAGTCGGTAGCGGCGGTCAACTCGCGCGATCTGCCCGAAGCGTTCCTTGAGTGCCGTCCTGAACGCCGAAGGCGTCTCATACCGAAACGTGGGCCGGCCGGTCATCTACGCGTCTCCTCGCCGACGAGTACCCGGACGAACTCTGCCGGGTCGGAGTGGCCGTAGGCGGCCGCGTGGGGCGCGACGATGGCCTTGAGCGCGTCTCTGTGCAGAAGGCCCAGAGCGAGGGCGTCCTGCACGACCTGTGCCACTGCGGACTCGTCCTCCCCATCGGCGAGCAGATCGTCGATGATCGCTGGCACGGTCCGTACCGGCAGCCCACTCCAGACCTCCCAACTATCCGGGGCGATCTGCGAACGTACGCGGAGCTTGATGTCGTGGCGGCGAGGCCGCAGCCGGGTGGTCGCGTAGAACTCGTGCTCGTGTGGAATCAGGTCACCGAGGCCGCGCAGATGCGCGGCACTGCGGTGGCTGACGATGGCATCGGGGGTGGCGGCGCGTTCGTGCCACGACTTGGCGCCCCCGAGTTGCAGCCAGGCCGCGCGTAGCCGATCCAACTCCGGGTCCTCGGGCACGCCCGTGAGCCGGTACACGCGCGCGGCCTGATCCGCGATGGCAAGCGTGCCGTCATCGACGAGTCGTTTCAGGTCCTGCCGGGACACACCAAGACCGCGAGCTTGTCCCGCAGTGATCATGCCCCACTGCTCGCTGGCCACCGGGCTGATCGCAGCCAGCGCCGTACGCCTCGACATGGAGCAAGCGTAACACTATTGCGACGATCGCTCCATCCGGGCATGCAGTGGTGGCGAGTCCCCGGGGTCACGGCGGAGCGGGCAACGAGCGGGCGCACCGGCATCACGGGTGCTCCACGGGTGCTCGGATGTTCCGATGCCGGACGGATTCACGGCACGACTCCCGGATTCGCATCTCTGCCAGCCACTCACCGCGGCGTCACTCTCGATAGGCGCGCCGCGGACCAGCATCAACACGGCCGGACGACGCGCCCGGAATCCGGACGGCGCGCGGATAATAGCACTCTGTCCCCTTCTGGCTACTTTTAATCCTTAGGTTCTGGGTTCGAGTCCCAGGCGGCCCACTTCAAGTCCTGACATCGCTGTTGACCTGCGTTTTGTGGTTCGTACGGGTAGCGGGAGCCGCTGCGGCGGTCGGGTGTGGTGGTCAGGCCACCGCCACGTTGATCGCGCGACGGGAGGCGTGAATTCCCGCACGTCCGCGCTGGATCCGCATGCCCGGGGTGCCGGTTCAGCGGCTGTGGGAGCCGCCCCTCACACCTTCAGGACATCCACGTCGTACAGCGCTATCGACGTGTCGCGGGAGGCCAGAGTCATCCTTTCGGCGGTCGCCTGTGCCACCAGCATGCGGTCGAAGGGATCGCGGTGATGCGGTGGCAGGCGGCGGGCGGCGATGGCGTGGGCGTGGGTTACCGGGAGTGCGCGAAAGTTCGTGGGCGGGGTAGCGGGTGTGGTCTGTCAGGCTGGTGATCAGCCGCCACTGCTCGCGGCGCAGGCTGCCGTCGGCGAGGGTGACGGTGACCTGCGCTTCGATGACCCGCACCAGGATGAGAGCGGGTAGGGTGCCGTAGCCGATGCGGGCCAGGTAGGAGCCGTCGGGTAGGCGATGCGCGATGGTCGGGCGGCGGCGGGCGGATGAGCGGACCAGGAGCTGCGCGCCGGTGGCGCCGACGTCGCGCAGGAATTCCGCGGCGTCGAAGCCGGCGTCGGCCAGCAGCAGCATCGTGCGGTCCAGGACGCCCAGAAGCCGCTGCGCGTAAGCCAGTTCGCCTTCTGTTTCGGGGCCGAAGGCCGCGGCGAGCAGGGCGCGGGTCCCGCACTCGATCACCACGAGCAGCCGTAGCAGCGGGTAGCCGAACTCCAGCTTGTCTCCTACGCGTTTGGGGTAGCGCCAGGTGACCTGCTCCTCGTCGGGCACGTGCAGGTGGGTGCCGTCGATGGCCACGGTACGCAGGCCCCGGTAGAACACGCCGGGCTGACCGGGCAGGCCGACGGCACCGGCCAGGGTCTCGAACAGGCGCCGTAGCGGCGCTACTCCGACCCGGCGGCGAGCGCGTGACAGTGAGGAGATACTCGGCCGCGTCAGGCACAAGCCGGCCAGGGCCGCGGTCAGCTTCCCCCAGGCCGCTCGGTAGGAACAGCGTTCGAGCAGAGCGAGCGCGAGGACGAAGTACACCACGACCCGAGACGGCAGCAGCCGCAGCCGCTTCTCGCGTGTCCCGGTTTCTTCCAGCACCGCGTCGACCAGGTCGAAGTCGATGATCTGGGTCAACTCGCCCAGATGTCCGGGCGCGTGCACACCCCCGGCTACCTCGATCGACCGGGTGATGACAGACTTCTCCTGCAACGGGACTCCTGAGGCATGATCTTCTTGCTCGACACAAGTTGATCTACCAGGAGTCCCGTTCTCACTAACCAGCAGGGGTTGACCCGCCGATCACAGCCCTAACGCAACGGCGTTGCAGGTCAGGGGGGCCGGCGATCTTGCCCGCGCTCTGCTTGATGGTGATCTCCCACAGGCTGACCGGGGAGAGGAAGATGTCCGGGTCGTGGCGTAGCCGATCGAGGAACTCGTCGCCGAGAGTCGCATCGCCCGTGATGGCCCACAGCGCGACATGAGTGTCCAGCAGCAGGGTCATGCGCCGATGCCGAAGTCAGCGGCGATCTCGGCGTTGGTCTGGGGTGAGTCCCAGTCGCCGGAGAGATCAGGCCACGTGCAGCACCAAAGTGCAGCAGCTGTGGAAGCTGGGGCCTTACCCAGGCCGCTGGCGGTGTGTCGGCCACCAGGGCCGAGCGTCCGCACCTTCCGCCACTTGGCGGAGACGTACGTCACAACGCCCTCCATATGGCGGTAGGGCCTGGCCGTCCGGGCTCATAGGCTGCTTGCGTGCCGAGATGGCGCCATTCCCCACCGTGAAGGGTCTCGAAATGTCCAGCTCTCAACTGCGCTCGACGCGGGCAATCGCTATCAGCGGCATTTTGGGACTAATGCCGGGCGTCTGCAGCACGAGGCTCGAGGACGACTCTGACACCGAGCTGGCCGCAGCTGCTGACCGCGGAAAACCCGAGTCGCTGGTCTTCGTTAGTCCGGCGCGGGATTACGCCGCCCGGAAGACAATCGGTGACTGCATGCGAAAAGCCGCTGAGGCTCGGGGAATCGACCATACCGACATGGGTCCGAGTGGCGGAGCGGTGATCGCCACCTTCCAACTCGACCGTATCCAGCAGGCCATCGCCAATAAGCCTGACGGGTTCAAGGCCCGCTCGTGACCGCCGGCTCCGTCTCCACTGCGAATGGATGGTTGAACCAGGTGCCTTCGCTGCTGAATCCAGATGTTGCTGCCCTGCTGCGCGAGGAGGAGCAAGCGTCGATATTCGACCTCGACACAAGCGACCACAGCGTCACAAGCGACTATCACAGCGTTGTTGCGGCAGCGAGGACAAAATTCGGTCCGGCGATCGACCGGATGCGCGGCCCGTTCGACCTCGCGTCCTGGGAAGTCGATGTCCGAGACGATGCTCTCGAACTTCCGCACTCAATACCGATCCGGATCTATGAGCCGGTCGCGCTATATCGGGCCGCGACGACGATGGTCTACTTCCACGGTGGTGGGTGGGTCCTCGGAACCCTTGACACCTTGGACCCCGAACTTCGCTGGTTCAGCCATCGCCTGGGGTGCAAGATCGTCGCCGTCGACTACCGCTTGGCGCCGGAGCACCCATACCCTGCCGCTTTCTTGGACTGTCTAGGCGTAGTTCAGAAGCTGCACGAACTCTGGCCCAACGAACGCTTGTGTGTCGCCGGCGACAGCGCAGGAGGGAACCTCGCCGCCGCAGTGGGAATCGCGTGCCGGGATCTTGGCATCCCTCTGGTCGGCCAACTCCTTATCTATCCGGCGGTAGACCCGACGCAAGAACACCCATCCCACGAACAGTACGCGCAGGGATATCTGCTGACTCGCGCCGACATGGCGATGTACTGGGCGTGCTACCTCCCGGACAGACGAACGTGGGCGACTCCGACTGCGGTACCCCTCGTGGAAGCCGATCTATCCCGCGTGGCGCCAGCCGTCGTCGTCACTGCCGGCTTTGACCCGCTGAGCGACGAGGGCCATGAATACGCGGCCAGGCTGCGACTCAGCGGCGTTCGAGCGGAACATCTCCGGTCACCAGGACTTCCGCATGGGTTCATCACAATGACGGGGAGGATTCCTGCGGCCGCGGAGGCCGTGGAGCAGTTCCTCTTCCACTTTGCCGACGTCATCGACAGCGGCCCTCAAGGTTGAGCAGCACCATGCGCTGTCGATGGATTAGATCTTGCCCTTGCGGTCCCGAACGCGCTACGGATGGACCGCTCCGCCTAGGCGGTAACATTTCGTTCAGATGCCCCACTTCGGGCAGCTCCAACCGAGCTGGCGTGCAGACCCCAAAGGAGCAGTGCCAGGCCGAGGCGATCCCGGCTCTCAGGGAGCCGGACGTTGAATCGCAATACCTTCGAAACCCGGCTCAATCGGTAAGCGATGGAGCTGTGGTGCATGTGCAGAGCCTTGGCCGTCTCGCGCTCAGATCCGGACACGCAGAGCGTGCGCAGCAACTGGATGTCCGTGCCGCCGTCCCGGAGAGAGGCGAGTTCGGACATGGCTACAACATCGCGATTGCCAACCACGATCCCTGGAGGCAGCTCGGAGAGAAGAACCAAGCAGCCCAGATCCGACACACGCACTACGTTTTGTCGGACGGCGAGCGAGGCGAACCGTACGCCCTGACGAGCCGACCGCCACGCTTTGGAGGACTCCTCAACCGGTATGGGGTCACCGATGCACGCCAGGACGCCGTTGCCGAGGATCCCGTCCTCCAACGGTCCCGATGCGACGATGAGCGCACCGAGGGTGCTGGACAGGGCAGTGCCTGCGACGTGACGCCCTGTCGCGTGGGCCATCTCGGCACGGATTTTCGTCATCGCTTGGTGCATGTCGGTACGTGCATTCAGCGCGATCACGTCGACGAGTTGCCCGGGGGAGAATCCGAGGAGTCGTACGGCCTTCGAGCGATCGACCTCGGTCGCGTCTTCGTCCAACAGTACCTGCACGATCGCGGGGTTGCTGAGGCCCAGAGGCGAGGGCGTCGTCGTGTGTCTGGACCGGCTCTGGCTTGCGGCGACAGTCAACGCCATTCGGTCGACGATGAGGTCGTCCCAGTCACGCTTCGCCCCCGGTCGCTCAACCCACACACGGCCGATGTCGCCGCCCTCGAGGCGTACCTCGGCGACGATCGCGTCCTCCGAGGGACCGCACGGCTCTTGGAGTTCACCGTCGGCGTCCACAGCGCACGCCGTTCCGTGGCGACCGACGATCGCCCCTGCCGTGCCCTCCGCGAGCACGGCAGTGGCCCGAACGATCGCCTCGAGATCGGCGCCGTGGACGACAAGCTGGTCGAAGAACTCGATCAGTCGGATGCCCCGCTCAGCGTCCGAGTCAAGATCCGCGACCTTGCGCAAAAGGCCCTGCACGCAGGCATGATAGGGCAGACAGCCCCGACGTGCCCACTGTTTCCTCGACATCGCGTTCAGTCGTCCCCGCGCGGCCGAGTGCCGCTCCGGGGCTGTCGCCTGGAAGTGCCCTGCGCCGGTGGAAGGAGCGCATGATGGCGCCGAAGCGGCCAATCGATGCTGAGCTTGCGGCGCTGGCCACCTTGCTCCCCGAGATCGACCTTCGCGACCCAGAAGGAGCGAGGGAGATCGAACGGACGATCATCGGCGAGCTACGCCGAAGCTCACGTGCCGACGACTACGAGCGGATCCAGCTGCGCCGCCCCGACGGCTCGGAGCTCTCGGTCGCTCTGCACCGCCCGAGCCGGCCAAAGGCAACGGGCGGCCCAATTCCGGTGCTGGTGTTCCTGCATGGTGGCGGCTTCATCATGGGTGGACTCCATACCGAGCGTGAGCGATGCGCCCAGTACGCCGAAGCAGCCAAGTGTGCAGTCGTATCGGTCGACTATCGGCTCGCCCCAGAGGCCCGATTCCCGGCGGCGCTCGAGGACTGCCTGGCCGTCCTCGACTGGCTGGGCCGTGAAGCTGACGTGCACGGGTTCGATCGGGAGCGCGTGGCAATCGGCGGCCTGAGCGCTGGGGGAGCGCTCGCTGCGGCAACCGTCCTGTGTCTGCGGGACTCCCGTGAAGGCGTGCCCCAGACCCCTGACCTGCCACTTCCCGGCGACGGAGCGTTCTCCGTTCGCCTGGTCCTGCAGATGCTCCTCTTCCCGGTACTGGACGCATCCATGACAACCGTGTCGGCACGTGAATACACGGATACGCCGATACTCAAGGCGTCGATGTTGCCCGTCATGTGGCATCACTACCTTGGAGATCGCGGCGAGGTACCACGCTGGGCCTCGCCGTCTTCCGCTCAGAATCTGACCGGGTGTCCGCCGGCATTTATCGCGATCGCGCAGTTCGACCCACTGCGCGATGAGGGTCTTCACTTCGCGCAGCGACTGCTCTCCGCGGGGGTCCCCGTGGACCTTCACCTCTACTCGCGCACCTATCACTCGTTCGACACATTCCACACGACGCGGATGGGGCAGGTTGCCCGGCAGCACCAAGCTGAGGTGTTGACCGCCGCCTTTCGATAGGTCGACACCCAAACCGACTCAATGCCGCCGCAACCAGACAGGGGATCGGCGGACGACACGGAAACCAGGAGAAAGCAAGATGAAGAATAGCACACCACACACCGGAATCGTGGCCCTAGCTGTCGTGATGGGAGTCGCTTTGACAGCGTGTTCCACTCCAAAGAAGGAATCAAAAACCCCGACGCGGACTCAAGACATCAAGACGCTTCAGTTCGTCAACCCGTTGCCGGACACCAACGTGTGGAAGCAGATCAGCGACTGCATGGGCGAGCAAGCCGAGGCGCAGGGGATCGACTACACAGAGAGCGGCCCTCCGGCGTCGAAGCCTGCTGACGCGACGGTGATGATCCAGCAAATCCAGGATGCGGTCGCAGCTGGCAGGGACGCGATCGTGACCTTTCCAGCCTCTGGCGCGTTCGGTCCGGTTCTCAAGCAGGCTCAGAACTCGGGTGCTCTCACAGCCACCCTGTATGGCGATGGCTCCCCGGAGAGCGGAGCGACTGTCAATGCAGGGGTCGACTGGGGAGTGATTGGCAAAAAGTACGTCGACGCCATCGCCGCCCTTCCGGGGAAGCATGTGGTCGGCCTCGTCGCCGAGGCACCAACGGGCGTGGGTAAGTCCTGGATCGACGGAGTTAGGAAGGCTGCGGAGAACACCGATAACGTGACCGTTGTGGGTGAGGTCTACATCGGCGCCGACGCCTCGAAGGCGCTTCCTGAGGTCACGAGCCTTCTAACAGCGCATCCAGACATCGACATCGTCGCTTCGAACACCGGAATCATGACGCAGGGCGCTGTCGCCGCCATCAAGTCCAGGGGGCTTAAGGACCGCGTTCACCTGCTCGTGATCAACAACGCCAACGGCGGTCCCGAAGCGGTTCGCGACGGTTATGCCATCGGCGTGTACCTGCAGGACCTGTGCGATCTCGCCAAGCGCACCGTCGACGGCGTCGTTCAAGCATCCCGAGGCAAGGAGGTGCCCCTTATCGAGGTCGCGGACGTCATTGCGACCAAGGACAACCTCCAGGAGTACCTGAACAAGGGTTGGAACTGATGAGCGAGCCCGTGCTGGAACTGCGCCACGTGCAGAAGTTCTTCGGGTCCGTCTCCGCGCTCGTAGACATGTCGCTGACTGCATTCCCTGGGGAAATGCATGCCATCGTTGGTGACAACGGGGCTGGAAAGTCGACCGCCATCAAGATCATTACTGGCATCCACAATGCGGACGAGGGTGAGGTTCATTTCCTTGGTGAGCCTCTTCCGCAGCGCCGATCCGCGTCACATCTGACTGATCATGGCATCGCCGTCGTGTATCAGGACCTGGCTCTTGTCGAGTGCCTCGACATCGCGACGAACCTTTCCCTCGGTCGGCTGCCAAAGCGTTTCGGTATCCTCGATCGGAAGCGAATGCGTCGAGAGGCGAGCACAGTTTTGGCGGATCTCAAGGTCCGAGTGACCGACGTTTCCACTCCCGTCGGGCTCTTGTCCGGTGGCCAACGGCAGATCATCGCCATCGCTCGGGCCGTTCGACTCGACAAGCCTCTTATGCTTCTCGACGAGCCGACTGCCGCCCTCGGCGTGCAGGAGACAGCTCACGTGGGCGAAATCATCGATGAGCTCAAGCCCAAAGGCAAGGCAATTGTGTGCGTGAGCCACGACATCGACTTCGTCTTCCAACGCGCAGACCGCATTACCGTCCTTCGGCTCGGCAGAACCGTCGGCACCCGACGGGTCACTGACACGACCCGTTCGGAAATCATCGGGATGATCACAGGCGCGATCGGTCCGGACACGGATGGAGCCCCGGCATGACCAGCGTTGCACCCGCGGCCGCAGGAGACGCGCGGATGAAGGAAGCCACTCCGACTCTGCTTGGGCTACGTCGCGTATTCGCGCGGCAGGAGGTGTCGTTGCTCCTGGTCGTCCTAGCGATTGGGTTTGTGGCGTCCTTGCGATCGCCCCTTTTCTTGACGCATTCGAACATCTTGCAGGTCCTCGAAGGCAGCGTCATCTACTTCGTCATGGCGTGCGGGTCCGCCCTGCTCGTCATCGGGGGAGGGCTGGACTTTTCCGTGGGCGCCACCTTCACGCTCGGGGGACTCGTAACGGCGAAACTCCTGGCTTCTGGTGTTCCGGTACCTTTCGCCATTCTTATCGGGCTCTCCATATGTGTCGTCGTCGGCGCGGTAAACTACTGCGTCATCACTTACTGGCACGTCCCGCCAATCATTGCGACTCTTGGAGTGTTCTACGTCCTGGTCGGGGTGACGACTCAACTGACGGACGGCCTCGACGTGGTCCCGCTCCCGTACGAATTCGAGCTTCTGGCCCAGAGCAGTGTCGCGGGGATCCCGAACACGGTCATCTTTGCGGTGCTCGCTGGTCTTGCCACCTGGTTTCTGCTCGAGCACACGGCCTTTGGAGTGAACATCCGCGCGCTGGGAGGCAATCGCGGTGCTGCGATCGGCAACGGTCTACCCGTTGCCCGTTTGGACTTCGCCGTGTACGCCGCTGCCGCAATCACGGCGGGGGCTGCCGGCATCCTGTATGCATCGCGGGTCGGATCCGGCCAGGTCAATGCCGGTGGCGCTACCTCAACTCTCATGGTCATCACTGCTGTGCTGATCGGCGGCGTCAGCTTGCTGGGTGGTCTGGGGAGCATCCAAGGAGTTGCGATCGGCAGCGTACTGCTGTCGCTGATCGACAACGCCCTCGTGCTCACCCGCGTTCCGCCGACATACAACAGCATCATCATCGGCGCGATTCTCGTCGGTGCAGTCGCCTTGGACCACCTCCGTCGCGTGCGGTTGTACCGGAGGCGATGACAGGTGAGCCGCCTAACAACCCAGTTTCTCGAAATTCGCAAAGGTCTCCGACTTCGAGACGCTCATCGCGACGCCAAGCTGTCGGCCAGCGAGCGGTGACGCCGGCAACGACTATCGGAGCCGGTCGCTGAAACACGGTACCGTAGCACACCTCACTCTCGGCGACATCCAGCTCGCCCACCGACCGGGCGGGTGGGGCCAGCAGAATCCACACGGCTGCCAGGCGCGCCGTACGAAATTCAATCGAGGCGCATCGATGTTAAATCACGTTGATCCGCGATGCGGGCGGCCCAGATACGACCCATCCGGGCTCTCCGTCGGGATTGTTCACTTCGGCGTTGGGAATTTCCACAGGTCGCACCAGGCCATGTTCCTGGACCGGCTGTTCGAGCGGGGCGAGGACCTCGACTGGGCGATCTGCGGCGTCGGCCTGCTGCCCGGCGACCGGCGCATGCGGGACGCCCTCGCCGGCCAGGACACGACCTACACGTTGGTCGAGCGCCGGCCGGGCGGGTCGAGCACCGCCCGCACCATCGGCGCGATCGTCGAGTACCTTTTCGCGCCCGACGATTCCGAGCGGGTGCTGGAACGGCTGGCCGACCCGGCGACCCGGATCGTCTCGTTGACCATCACCGAGGGCGGCTACAACACCAGCGACACCACCGGCGAGTTCGACGGATCGAACCCCGCAGTGCGGCAGGACCTGCGACCCGGCGCGGCGCCGGCCACCGTCTTCGGCTACGTCGTCGAGGGCCTCGCCCGCCGCCGCGCCAGGGGCATCCCGCCCTTCACCGTCATGTCGTGTGACAACCTGTCCAGCAACGGCGACGTAGCCCGCAAGGCGTTCGTCGCCTACGCGCGGCTGCGCGACCCAGGTCTCGCCGACTGGATCGACGAGACCGTCGCCTTCCCCAACGGCATGGTCGACCGGATCACGCCGGTCACCACGGACGCCGACCGGGCGTACGTCGCCCGGGAGTTCGCCGTCGAGGACGTCTGGCCGGTGCTGTGCGAACCGTTCGTCCAGTGGGTCCTGGAGGACCACTTCACGCTGGGGCGGCCCGCCTTCGAACGCGTCGGTGTCCAGGTCGTCGCGGACGTCGCACCCTACGAACTGATGAAGCTGCGGCTACTCAACGCGAGCCATCAGGCCCTGGCGTACCCCGGCTACCTGCTCGGACACCGTCTGGCCCACGAGGCCGCCTCCGACTCCCGGCTGGTCGAGCTGCTCACCCGGTACATGGACGAGGAGGCCACCCCGACGCTGCGGCCGGTGCCGGACATCGACCTCGCCGCCTACAAGCGCTCGCTCCTCGACCGGTTCGCCAACCCGTACGTCCGCGACACCCTGGCCCGGCTGGCCACCGACGCCTCCGACCGGATCCCGAAGTTTCTCCTGCCGGTCGTGCACGACCGGGCCCGGCTCGGCCAGCCGGCACCGATGGCCGCGCTGGTCGTCGCGGGCTGGGCCGTGTTCGCCGCGGACGTCGACGAGCCCGGCGCGCCGGACCGGCAGAACGCCGCCGTCGCCGCGGCCGTGCGACGCCAGCAGGTGGACCCGATCGGGTTCCTGCGCGACGCCGACCTGTTCGGCGACCTGGCCGAACGTCCGGTCTTCGCCGACGCGTTCGCCGCGAGCTACCGCGACATCCGAGCGGGCGGCATCGCCGCCGCCCTCGCGGCCCGCCTCGGCTCGTCCGCTGACGTCTCCTGATCCGTCGTTACCCGTCCTGATCCCTCGCCCGTCCTGAGAGGAGAGCCATGTCCGCCGCATTACCGGGCCCGTGGTCCCGTGCCGAGGCCCGCTGGGTGGCCGCCGACCCCGAGCGGGTCGAGTTCACGCCCGGGCTCGCTGTGGCAACAGGGGCGGTGGCGGCATGACGGGCCCCGCCCGGGCGTTCGTGATCGGCGAGGCACTGATCGACGTCATCGTCCGTCCCGACGGTACCGACGAGATCCCCGGCGGCAGCCCAGCCAACGTCGCCCGGGGCCTCGCCCGGCTCGGTGTGCCGACCGCGCTGCTCACCAGGATCGGCGACGACGACCGCGGCCGGCTCCTGCTGGCGCACCTGGCCAGCGCCGGCGTCGACGTGCTGCCCGCAAGCGTTCACTATGGACGGACCGGGTCCGCGACGGCCACCGTCGACGCCGCTGGCGACGCGAGCTACGCCTTCGACATCGACTGGGACATCGACCCGGCCGCGATCCCCGACGAGGCAACCGTCGTGCACACCGGCTCCATCGCCGCCTTCCTGGAGCCGGGTGCCGGGAAGGTCCGCGCGCTGCTTCGTGACCTGCGGGGGCGGGCGACGCTGACCTTCGACCCGAACGTCCGCCCCGCGGTCCTCGGCGCCGACCCCGTCCCGGCCCGGGTGACCTTCGAGGCCGTGGCGTCGCTCGTCGACGTGGTCAAACTCAGCGCCGAGGACGCCCACTGGCTATACCCCGGCCGCACGCTCGACGCGGTCGCCGAGCACATCGTCGGCGCCGGTCCCCGGCTCGTCGCCGTGACGCGCGGCGCCGCCGGCTCCACGCTCCACGTGCCGGGGCACACCGTGCGCATCAGGGCGGCCGCGGTCGACGTGGTCGACACGGTGGGCGCCGGGGACAGCTACATGGCCGGGCTGATCCTCGGCCTGCTCGAAACACCACCCGCCGCACTGCACCGGCTCGGCGCCCTCGCTGCGGCCGCCGCGGCCTACACCGTGTCCCACCGTGGCGCCGAGCTGCCCAGGTACCGCGACGTCGCAGCCCATACTTCAGAAGCGAGCTGATCGACCATGCAGCTGTTCGAGGGCTGCCTCGAGCCGTCTCGCCCCGTCAGGTGAACACACATTGGGCCCGGCCGCCAGCCCGGATCAGCGCCGCCGCGGACCGCGCCGAAGACGCCGCCGGCCGGATCGCGGCGGCGGCACTCGACGAGATACCCGACGGCGGCACCATCGCCGTGGACGCCGGGGCGATCACCGCACGGATGGTGGCAATGCTGCCCCACGGCCGCGCCATGATCGTGGTGGTCAACTCACCGCCCTGATCACGCGGCTGCCCGCCCGCCGGACGATCACCGCGTTCCTTGTCGGCGGCCGACTGCGCAGCGACACGTTGACGGCCACGGACACGTGGGCCCTGCGCACCTGGGCGTCGCTGTACGTCGACGTGGCCTTTGTTTGCCCCTCGGGCTGCTCCGTGCGGGGCCTCAGCGCGGCCGACCCGGCGCTGGCGGCGGCCGGCCGCGCGTTGATCGCGGCGGCGGGCCGCACCGTGGTGCTGGCCGAGCGGACCCGAATCGGCCGGAACGACCCGGCACGCTTCGCCGCGCTGTCCGACGTCAGCCTGTTCATCACCGACCATCGGCCCAGCGACGCGGAGGCCGCCGCGATGGAGGCCGAGGGCGCGAGGTTTCGCCGGGTCTGACAGGGACAGCCGGTCGGGTAGGAAGAGCGCTGCGGCGGTCGGGTGTGGTGGTCAGGCCACCGCCACGTTGATCGCGCGACGGGAGGCGTGAATTCCCGCACGTCCGCGCTGGATCCGCATGCCCGGGGTGCCGGTTCAGCGGCTGTGGGAGCCGCCCCTCACACCTTCAGGACATCCACGTCGTACAGCGCTATCGACGTGTCGCGGGAGGCCAGAGTCATCCTTTCGGCGGTCGCCTGTGCCACCAGCATGCGGTCGAAGGGATCGCGGTGATGCGGTGGCAGGCGGCGGGCGGCGATGGCGTGGGCGTGGGTTACCGGGAGTGCGCGAAAGCCCATGTCCCTTACCCGCTCGGCCAGGTCAGGGGGGCCGGCGATCTTGCCCGCGCTCTGCTTGATGGTGATCTCCCACAGGCTGACCGGGGAGAGGAAGATGTCCGGGTCGTGGCGTAGCCGATCGAGGAACTCGTCGCCGAGAGTCGCATCGCCCGTGATGGCCCACAGCGCGACATGAGTGTCCAGCAGCAGGGTCATGCGCCGATGCCGAAGTCAGCGGCGATCTCGGCGTTGGTCTGGGGTGAGTCCCAGTCGCCGGAGAGATCCAACTGACCGGCGAGGGAGCCGACTGCGGTGCGGTTGGCCCGCCGTACCAGCGGCACGACCTTCGCCACCGGAGTGCCTGCCCGGTCGATGATGATCTCCTCGCCGTCGGGTCGTCGGGTACCGCTCGATGCCAGTGAGCTGGGCAAACTCAGTGATAGTGGGTCACCAGCGATGGTGGCGGTGTGGTTCGCATGGTGGTACCTCCGGCCCACGTTTGAACTGGAAGGTGGCTCAGCACCACTACCCCCATTTCCATCTATATGAAGTTTGCTCGATTGTGTGTGAACGCGGAGCATGGCCTGGATGCACCAGGATAAGGCTGTGCTCGCCGAACCGACGATGCTCCTCGTCCACAGTCCGCTCCTCACCGCAGCGACGTGGGACGCTCTGCGGCCGCACCTCGAAGCGGCGGGGTGGCGCGTGGCCGTACCGGACCTCCGCCCTCTGGTCGACGCACCGTCCTTCCACGCGGCGGTCTGCGCCGCGGCGGCTGCCAGCGTCACCCCCGGTGCGCCCACCGTCGTCGTCGGCCACAGCCGGGCGGGTGCCTACCTGCCCGGCATCGCCGACGCGGTCGGCGGCGACCGGCTGGACGTCGTCTTCCTGGACGCCCGGCTGCCGCACCCGGGCACCAGTTGGGTCGGATCGCTGCCGCCGGAACGCGTCGCCTGGCTGCGGGAGATGGCGGTGTCGGGCCGGCTGCCGACGTGGGACACCTGGTTCCCCGCCAACTCCCTCGACGAGCTCCTGCCCGACCCTGGCCAGCGTCAGGTGCTGCACGGCCTACCCGAACTGCCGTGGCAGGTCGTCTCCGAGGTGCTGCCCGCGCCGGGCGGGGCGTGGAACTCCGCCAGGCACGTCTATCTCCAGTTGAGCGCCGCGTACCAGTCCACGGCCGAGCAGGCGAAGGAACGCGGGTACCGGGTCCGGCGCATGGACGCCGACCACCTGGCGATGGTCACGCAGCCGGCGACGGTCACGGATCTCCTTCTGTCGGCATTACGGAAATAGCCGGCTCGTTGGTCCGAGTGCTGAGGTCGGCGTACTGGCACAGACCCAGGGCCACGCGCGGCCTGGCGTGGGTACCTGCGGTTGCCGCGGCCTGGAAACATCGAAGGCGGTCGCGAGTCGCCCTGGAGGGCACATGTCCAACCGCGGTTCTGGCTTGGTGTTGCTGGTCTTGAGTTTCCCGCTGCTGATGCTGGGCATCCGGGACTGGAAGGAGGCCGATCGGGAGGCGGGTGTCCGCGCGTGGCAGCTACAGCAGGCCGCGTCGGCCTCGGATCCACGCGTACGCGCGGACTTCGCGGACTACGCCGAGAGCACCCTGTACCGGCAGCAGGACGCCGAGCAGAGCCGCAACTGGCTGCTGGGCATGGCGGTCATCGGCGCTGGCGCCGGCATCGTGCTGCTGTTCACCGGACGCCGCCGGGCGGCCACCGTCGAGGAGTCCGAGGAGGTCGCCGCGGCGGCCGAACCGCCGCCGCCCCGCTTCCGCCCGTGCCGGGCCTGCCAGTGGCGGATGTCGGTCGAGGCGAGCGCGTGTCCGCGTTGCGGCTGCCCACACGAGCCGGAATCGGCGGTCGTGGAGAGTGCGTCGCCGCTGCCGATGCGCAGGGCGCAGTTCGCGTTCTACCTCGCGCTGCTCGTCCTCGGGCTCGGCTCGGCCGTCGTGATCTACACGGTTCTGTTCGACGGACTGTCGGAGACCGAGCTGGTGCGGATCTCGCCGTACTGGTTGTTCCCGAGCGTGTTCGGATACTACGGGCTGGTGGCGCTGCGGATGGAAGCGCGATTGCAGGCCAGCCACCGGGACAATGTCTCGGATCAGCTTCTGGACGTCATCAAGGAGATCGGCGGCCACCTGGGACAGGCGTTCGCGTTCCTGGTCCACGCGCCGTTCCTGATCGTCAAGAGCCGCCAGCCGTGGGTCGTCGCGTTCGTCGGTTCGCTGATCTGGGCGATGGCACTGGTGGTGTTCTTCGACGTGGTCTTCCCCGGGCTGTAGGGCCGGCGGCGGATAGCGCCATGGATGCTCGGACCCGGTCCCGGCTACCTCGTCATGCCGCGTGCCGCGGCCCGGCGGGGACTTCATGGTCTACTTCCGCAGCCGATGGGCCGACCACCTGTACCGCAGCGTCTCGCCGGACGGGATCACCTGTGCGAGCAGCGTGACGGGCGGCACGGCGAGGGGTAGGTCCGCGCGCGGCGGGGAATCCCCGGCGGCATGAGGATGACCAGCACCCCGGCCGTGGCGGCGTCGGGCGAGCAGACCGGCCCCGACGGGGTCCGCCAGCCCGGCGGCGAGGTGCACGCCTGGCTGCCCGGCCAGAACCAGACGCTGTGCGGGCTGCCGCTGAGCCGTACCAGGCTGCGCCGGTTCCCGCACGTCCCGTTCGAGTATTCCTCGACCGACGTCCTCACCGAGGCGGACCCGGTGGGGTGGGTCTGCCCGCGCTGCCTGGCCGCCACGGGGGGCCGCCGGGACCGGAAGCAGAAGCAGAGCTGGGTACGCACCTCGCCGCGTCCCTGACCCGGCTGCGGGGTTTGCTTCCGGCCCAGCGGGTACCGGGCCTGGCATGCGGATCGTGGTGGTGGGGGCCAGCGGCAACGTCGGGACGGCGCTGGTGCGCCGGCTGCGCCGGGAGCGGGGGGTGGAGCTGGTCGGGGTGGCGCGCCGGCTGCCGGGCCGGGAGGCCGGTGAGCCGTACGACTCGGTGGAGTGGCACTCGTGCGACATCGGGGCGCCGGGTGCCGCCGACCAGCTCGGGGTGATCTTCGCCGGGGCGGACGTGGTGGTGCACCTGGCCTGGCAGATCCAGCCCAGCCACGACCAGCGGATACTGCGCCGAACGAACGTCGACGGCAGTCGGGCGGTGGTCGGGGCGGTACTGCGCGCCGGCGTGGGCGCGCTGGTGTACGCGTCCTCCGTCGGCGCGTACGCGTCCGGCCCGAAGGACCACCCGGTCAGCGAGCGGTGGCCTGCGACGGGGGTGCCCGGGTCGTCGTACAGCGAGCACAAGGCCGAGGTGGAGGCGCTGCTCGACGAGGTGGAACGGGAGCACCCGGGGCTGCGGGTGGTGCGGATGCGGCCGGGCCTGACGTTCCAGCGCGCCGCCGGCACGCAGATCACCCGGTACTTCCTCGGGCCGCTGGCCCCGGTGCGCCTGCTCCGGTACGGCCGCATCCCCCTCGTGCCCAGCAACCGCCGGCTGCGGATGCAGGCGGTGCACGCCGACGACGTGGCCGACGCGTACGCCCGGGCGGTGCTCGGGGACGCGCGGGGCGCGTTCAACCTGGCGGCCGACCCGGTGCTCACCCCGGAGCTGGTGGCCCGGCACTTCCACGGCTGGACCGTGCCGGTGGCCGCCCCGGTGCTGCGGGGCGCGGCGGCGCTGACCTGGCTGGCCCGGCTGCAACCGATCGACGCTGGCTGGGTGGAGCTGGCCCTGCACGCGCCGCTGATGTCCAGCGGGCGGGCCGAGGCCGAGCTGGGCTGGCGGCCCGCGGTGGATTCCGTGACGGCACTGCGCGACCTCTTCACCGGCATGGCCGAGCGGGCCCACACCGACAGCCCGCCGCTGTCCGCCGCCCCCGCCCTCCCGGGCCGCCCGGCCGGCCTCCTGAAGGCCCGCCCGGCGGGCGAGGGCAACCCGTACTGACGTGCCCCGGCCGGACATGTCCCCGGTGATCATGGGGTTGGCGGTGCGACACGCCGGGGCGGGGACCGCCAACCCCATGATCACCGAGGCGAGGCCGGCGAGGCGAGGCGAGGCCGGCGAGGCGAGGCGGGGCCGGTGGGGCGGGGCGGGCGCGGCGGGCGCGGCGGGGTGGGGTTGGTCAGAAGGTGGCGTGCAGGTGGGGGAGGTGGCGGGGGAAGAGGCGGCGTAGCTCGGCGGCGGCGTCCGGCGGCACCCGGCCCAGGCTGCGGACGTCCACCTCCGCCGGGTCCAGCACCCCGTACGCCAGCGCGGAGAGCCCCGCGGCGGTGAGCGTCGCGGCGGGCGCGTCGCCCCCGGCGGTCCCCGCCACCAGCTCCAGCCGGCCGGTCGTGCCGTCGAGCAGGTGGCTGCCGCCCAGCCAGCGGTCCCCGGTCAGCTCGACGCGAACCCGTCCCGGGCCCGCCGGCAGGCCGGCCAGCGCGTCCAGGGAGAGCAGCCGGGCCATCGGCGCCGGCGACCCGGGCTGCGCGAGGCGGGCCTCGACGTGCACGTCCAGGTCGGTCAGCCACAGCTCGGGCAACTCGTCGGGCGGCACCCGCAGGCGTACGCGCTCCACCTGGTCGACGTGCCGGGCGAGGAACTGCAGCAGCAGGGCCCGCGCGTACGGGTCGGTGACCAGGAGGTCGTCGGCGGTCAGCTCGCCGCCGTAGTCGTCGATCGTGTACGTCAGCACGCCGACCGTCGTACCGTCGCGGCGAACGGTGACCAGCCACCGGGCGTCGTCGTCGCGCAGCGACACCGCGCGGGCCTCGGGGAAGAGGGCGAAGCCGTGCCGCTCGGCCACGCAGCGCTCGGTGAACGCCCGGTGCTCCGCGTACCCGGTGCCGATCCGCTCCCAGCCCAGCTCGCCGGGCAGCTCGGCGCGCAGCAGCGGGGCCAGTCCGGCCGGGGAGAACGCGACCGTACGCGACATGGGCAGCCCGACGTAGCCGAAGTGCTCGTAGAACGAGGCGCGAAACGGGTACAGCGCGCTCAGCCGGTACCCTTCGTCGCGCATCTCGTCGAGCAGTTGGTGCAGCAGGGCGCGGACGTGCCCCCGCCGGCGGGCCAGGGGATGGCTGGCCACCCCGGAGATGCCGGCCATCGGCAGCACACACCCGCGCAGGTTCTGCCGCATCGGGATGGCCGAGGCCGTGGCGAGCGCCTCGCCGTCCTCCTCGACGACCAGCGTGCGGTTGGCCGCCCCGTACGGCAGGTAGCGGCGGAACGCCTCGATCCGCTCGGGCCGCTTCGGGGACGCCTCGAAGGCGTACGCCTGGAGCGGGAAGGAGGTGGTCTGCCGCTCCTCGGCGGTCACCCGGCGGATGGTCATCCGCCCATACCAACCCGCCCGCCGGGCGGGCGCAACCGCAATTGCCGCGGGTCGCCCGGCGCGCGGCCCGGCCGCGGCTTCAGCCGAGCGGCAGGTGGCGCAGGTGCCGACGGCGGCGGAGCCGGAGGCTGAACACCGCCGCCACGACGACGACCATCCCGACGGTGACCGCCAGCCCGTGCAGCGAGCCGCGGGCCAGGTACCCGTCGTCGGTGTGGTCCACCGCCCAGGTGGCGATCTCCCGGCTCGACCAGAACGGGGTCAGCTTCGCCCCGGCGCCGGCCGGGTCGATCAGCATCTGCACCGTCACGATGGTCAGCAGCAGCAGGGTGCCCTCCAACTCGCGGGGGAGCAGCGCGCCGATCAGGATGCCCAGCGGCGCGGCGACGGCGACGCAGCAGAGCATGGCCACGGCCACCCCGCCGTACCGCAGGTCGGGCGCGTCGAACGCGATGAGCAGGAAGAAGGGCAGGGCGATGACCAGCCCGGCCACCCACAGCCCGAACATCCGGCCCAGGTAGAGGTGGTGCGGGCGGTAGCCGGCCAGCCGCAGCCGCGGCTCCAGCTCCCGGGCGGCGCTGGTGGCGAACAGCGCGGCGGTGCTCACCGCCCAGCTGATCCCGAGCAGCAGCGAGCGCACGGACTGCCCGACGTAGGCGTCCCGCCGGATCAGGTAGAAGGTGAGCGGCAGCAGCAGCATCAGCGCCAGCACGCCCCGGCGGCGCAGCAGCTCCCGCAGGGTCATCTCGGCGACGGTGACCATCCGGTTCACGCCCGTCCTCCCCACCCGGCCCCGCCGTCGCGCACCGTCCCGCCCGCCGGGGTGAGGTCGAGGACGGCGTCCACCCGGTCGAGCTGGTTGAGCAGGTGGGTCACCACCACGATCGCCCGGCCGGCGTCGCGCAGCCGGCCGAGCTGCTCCCAGAAGTCGACGTACGTGCCGCGGTCGAAGCCCTGGTACGGCTCGTCGAGCAGCAGCACGTCCGGCTCGGCCAGGGTGGACATGGTCAGGTTGAGCTTCTGCCGGGTGCCGCCGGACAGGTGCCGGGTCAGCACGTCCCCCGGGGCGTCCCAGCCGAGCTGCCGGGCGGCGGCCCGCCCCGCCCGGCGGGCCTGCCCCCGGGCCAGGCCCTGCCCCGTCCCGACCAGCACGAAGTGCTCGTCGGGGAGGAGGAAGTCGGAGGTGCCGCCCTGCTGCGGGCAGTACCCGAGCCGGCCGGTGACCGTCACCTCGCCCTCGTCCGGGGAGATCAGGCCGGCGCAGATCCGCAGGAACGTGCTCTTGCCGCAGCCGTTCGCGCCGACGATCGCCGCGATCTGGCCCGCCCGTACGGTGAGGCCGGCGTCGCGGAGCACGGTGCGCCGGC
Organism: Micromonospora sp. B11E3; assembly: GCF_039871625.1. Classification (NCBI taxonomy): domain Bacteria; kingdom Bacillati; phylum Actinomycetota; class Actinomycetes; order Micromonosporales; family Micromonosporaceae; genus Micromonospora; species Micromonospora sp. B11E3. Next base: position 33,971 of record NZ_JBDPMC010000059.1, read on the forward strand.
CGTACCGCTTGGTGATGCCCCGGGCCTGTAGCCGGACCGGGCCGGGCGCCGCGGGCGCCGGCGGCGGCGCGCCGATGCTCTCCGCGATGGCGGCGGCGTACCGGCCGGGAGGTCCGAACACGACGGCCGGGTCGCCGCCGCCGTCGCGCAGGTGCGTGGCTGCCTCTGCCACGACGTGCCGGGCGTCGTCGGGGCGGACCCGCCGGTGGTGCAGTTCGGCCGCGAACGCGCGCAGCCACTCGTCGGGGTTCATCGCTCGGCCCTTTCCGTCAGGAGCCCGGTCACCGGGGTGACGAACGCGGCCCAGTCCCGCCCGCCCTGGCGCAGCGCCGCCCGCCCGAGATCCGTGATCTGGTAGTACTTGCGGGCCGGCCCGGCCGTGCCCTCCCGCCATTGCGCGGTGACCAGCCCGGTGCGTTGCAGGCGCAGCAGCACCGGGTAGAGGGTGCCGCCCTGGATCGGCCCGATCCCGGCCGTGTCGAGCGCCTGGGCCAGCTGGTAGCCGTACGACTCGCGGTCGCGTAGCAGGCCGAGCACGCAGAGGTCGAGCACGCCACGCAGCCACTGGCCCCGACGCTCGATGTCCACGCGGCGACACTAGCGACACCATCTATATTGCACAACTATCTAGCCGGGCGCGGCCCCGCCCGTGCCGAGGTGCCGGGCGTGCCTGTGCCGGCGTGCCGGGCGTGCCTGTGCGGGCGTGCCTGTCGACCTGGACGGGGCGGGTCGCCGGGCCGACGCCCGGCCGGCGCCGGCCCGGGGGCGGGGCTGTCAGGCCGCGGTGACGTCGGAGACGACGACGGTCACGTTGTCCGGTGCGCCGGCCTGGTGGGCGAGCTTCACCAACTGCTCGCCGCACTGCTGGCGGTCGCCGTACTGGGCCAGGGTGGCGGCGATGGCGGTGTCCTCCACGTAGTCGGAGAGCCCGTCGCTGCACAGCAGCAGCCGGTCACCGGCCAGGAGGGTGATCGTGCCGATCGCCGGTGGCGTGTCGACGCCCTGCACGGCCCGGGTCACCAGCGACCGCTGCGGGTGGTGCCGCGCCTGGTCCGGGGAGAGCGCGCCCTGGTCGACCAGCGCCTGGACGAACGTGTCGTCCCGGGTGAGCTGGGTGAGCTGGTTGTCGCGCAACAGGTAGCAGCGGGAGTCACCGACCTGCGCGAGGACGAGGACGTCCCCGGCGAGCAGGCCGGCGGTGAGGGTCGTACCCATGCCCTCGCGGGCCGGGTCGGCGGAGATGGCGGCCCGGATGCGCTGGTTGGCGGTGCTCACCACGGCCCGCAGCGCCTCGGCGGCCTCCTCCGGGGCGGTCGGCGGTTGCAGCTCGTCGAGGATGCGGACGACGATCTCGCTCGCCAGTTCCCCGGCGGGCAGGCCGCCCATGCCGTCGGCCACCGCGACCAGGCGGTCACCGGCGAGGGCGGAGTCCTCGTTGTTGCTCCGGACGAGGCCGACATCGTTGAGGATGGCCGAGCGAAGGATCATCGTCATGGGTCAAGCTTGCCAAGATCACCCTCGCGCCGTCTGTACGCACTAGTGCGTAGGGTGGAAAGAATGATGCCGGTGTCCATGGTCGGGCGCGCCGGAGAGCTGGCGGAGCTCGACCGGGCATGGTCCACACTGGCGGTCGACGGCCGGCCCGGCCCGGTCGTCGCGGTGCTCACCGGCGCCGCGGGTGTCGGCAAGAGCCTGCTGGTCGCGGCGGCGCTGGAGGCGTTCACCCCGCGGCCGGCGGTGCTGCTCAGCGGCGCGGCCCGGCTGCACAGCCCCGCCCCGTACGACTGGCTCGCCGCGGTGCTCAGCGGGCGCGACACCGGCCGCCTCGGCCTGCCGTCCGACGCGCTCGCCTGGCTGGCCCAGCACCCGACGGCGCCGCGGGAACGCTACGCCCCGGGCACCCTGCTGCGGCTCGCCGTCCGCACGGTCCGGCTGCTGGTGGGGGCCGGCCCGGCGGTGCTGGTGGTGGAGGACCTGCACGCCCTGGACCCGGCCAGCCTCAACCTGCTCGGCGAGCTGGCCGCCGCGCCGGACCTGCCGGCGCTGCTGCTGGTGGCGAGCCGGCCCGCCGCGGACGCGGTCGCACCGGACCTCGCGGCCCGCGTCCTGTCCCGGCTCTGCGGGGTACGCGGCGCCGTCCGCCAGCACCTGGGCCCGCTCGGCCCGGCCGGGGTGGCCGAGGTGCTGACCCAGGTGTACGCGGGGAGCCCTCCCGCGCCCCGCCTGGTCGACGCGGTCTGGCAGCGCACCGGCGGCAACCCGTACGTGCTGACCGAACTGCTCGCCGCGCACGCCGGCCAGGGGCCGGACGCGCTGCTGCGGCACCCGCTGCCGGAGCACCTGCGCGTCCCGTCGCCGCGGCCCGCGGTCCCGCCCGACGCCGAGCTGACCGGCCGGGAGGTGGAGGTGCTCGGCTGCCTGGTCGCGGGGATGTCCAACAAGCAGGCGGCCCGGGCGCTCGGCATCTCGGTGCGGACGGTCACCGTGCACGTGTCGAACCTGCTGCGCAAGACCGGTTCGGCGTCGCGTACGGAGGCGGCGTTGTGGGCGGTGCAGCACCAGGTGCCGGCGCGGCAGGGCTGACGGGCTCACCCCCGCCGGCGATGCGAACCGGGGCGTGGGCGTCGATGGCAGCGGCAGGGCTGGGCTGGCGGCTCACCGGCGCGGGTAACGCAGCAGGAGGCTCGCCGACACCTCCTCGTCGCCGACCGCCGCGTAGCTGTGCGGCACGTCGGACGTCCAGCGCAGGTGGCCGCCGACCCCGGCGGTCAGCGGGGCGTCCGCCGGCCCGGCGCGGAGCACCCCGGCGAAGACCGTGACGTGCTCGGTGACCCCGGGCTGGTGCGCGGGCGAGAGCTGCCCCGGCCCCGGGGCGACCCGCATCCGGTACAGCTCGTACGTCGCGTCCGCCTCGGTGAACACCTCCAGCAGCGTCGCGCTCACTGCCGCGCCGCTCACGGTCGGGGTGGTGGCCGGCCCGGCGAGCACGGCGGTCAGCGGCACCCCGAGCTGGGCGGTGACCGCGTACAGGGTCTCCAGGGTCGGGTTGCGGGTGCCGTTCTCCAGGCCGGAGAGCGTCGCCTTTCCCACCCCGGCCAGCCTGGCCAGGGTCGACAGGGACATCCCCCGTTCCTCGCGCAGTTCGCGTACGCGGCGGCCGACCGGGCCGGCGCCGGTGTCGATGGCCCGTCCCCGGGCTGGTGCAGGCAGCTCCACCCCGCTATGGTGCTACACGCTCTGCGTTCCGTAAACGGAACGATCGGGAGGGGGAGACGTGGCCGGCCTGCTACAACCCGTGCTCGCCGGGGTGGTGACCGCGCTCGTCGGCTTCGCCAGCTCGTTCACCGTCGTGCTGGCCGGGCTGCGGGCCGTCGGCGCCAGCGAGGCCCAGGCCGCCTCGGGCCTGCTCGCGGTCTGCGTCGCGTCCGGGGCCTGCGCCGTGTGGCTGGGGCTGCGGCACCGGCTGCCCATGGCCGTGGCCTGGTCCACGCCCGGCGCGGCCCTGCTGGTGGCCACGGGTCCGGTGCCGGGCGGCTGGCCGTCGGCCGTCGGCGCGTTCGTCGTCTGCGGGGCGCTGATCGTCGCCGCCGGGCTGTTCCCCCCGCTCTCCCGGGCGGTGGCCGCCATCCCCGGCCCGGTCGCCAGCGCGATGCTGGCCGGCGTGCTGCTGCCGCTGTGCACCGCCCCGGTCCACGCGCTGGTCGAGGTGCCGCGGCTGGCGGCGCCCGTGGTCGTCACCTGGCTGGTGCTGCACCGGTTCGCGCGGCGCTGGGCCGTGCCCGCCGCGCTCGTCGTGGCGGCGGTCGCCATCGCGCTGACCACACCCGGCGGGATCGGCGCGCACGGCCTGCGGCCCGTGGTCGCCCTCACCACGCCCGAGTGGACCGTGCCGGCCGTCGTGGGGCTGGCGCTGCCGCTGTTCCTGGTCACCATGGCCGCGCAGAACGTCCCCGGCATGGCGGTGCTCGCCGGGTACGGCTACCGCCCGCCGCTCGGCTCGGCGCTGCGGGTCACCGGCCTGGCGAGCGCGCTCGGCGCCCCGGTCGGCGGGCACGCGGTGAACCTCGCGGCGATCACCGCCGCGCTCGCGGCCGGCCCGGACGCCCATCCGGCCCCGGAGCGCCGCTGGGTCGCCTCGGTCACCGCCGGCGTCGGCCTGGCCCTGCTGGGCCTCACCGCCGGGGTCGCCACGGCCCTCGTGCTGCTGTCCCCGCCCGTGCTCATCGAGGCGGTGGCCGGGCTCGCGCTGCTCGCCGCGCTGGCCGGGGCGGTGTCCGCGGCGGTCGCCGATCCGGACGCCCGGGAGGCAGCCGTGGTGACCTTCGTGGTCACCGCCTCCGGGGTGAGCCTGTTGGGCGTCGGCGGCGCATTCTGGGGACTGGTCGTCGGCTGGCTGGTGCTGCTGCTCTTCCGCCGCCAGCGGCCGCGGCCGCGGGTGCCGCGGGAGCCACCCGCCCCGGCGCCGGCGTCACCCGCCCCGGCGCCGGCCGGGACGGCGAACTGAAGCCCATGTCGGCGACATGGCGGGATCCGGGCAGCATGGACACCCCCATGTCGGCGACATGGCGGGATCCGGACACCCCCGGGCGGGTCACTCCTCCCGGGGCAGGCTCGCGGCGGGGACGTCGAGGCGTACCCGGCCGTCGGTGACGGCGGTGATCTGGTCCGCGAGCACGTACACCGCGCCCGTCGGGGCGAGGTCGGTGGAGACCTTCAGATAGCCCGTACGCAGCAGGCGGGCGGCCAGGTCGGCCGGGACGTCCGGCTCCTCGACGGCCGTCGCCCCGATCAACTCGTCCAGGCTGCCGCCCGGGTCGACGGTCGGCGCCTGGACCGTCACCGCGTTCGGGTCGCCCCGCTGGACGAGGTCCACCGTGCCGATCTCGGCGCCGGTCACGTCGACCACCGGCATCCCGGTGGTGACGCGGGAGATGCCCGCCTGCTGATCGATGCCGCGCTGCTTCATCCAAGCGTGGTTCCCGACCCGCTGCCCGACTAAACGCGCACTGCCCGTACCGCGGCCCTTGGAAGTGCCACCCGATTGATGGGTTCGTTTTCGAATTACGGTGTGAGTGGAGTGTCGGGGATGGTGCGTGGAGGCGTTCGGGGAAAGCGTTCGGGCCCTCGTTTGCACGTGTCAGGTCCAGCGGCGACGGCGCCACGGGGTCGCCGCGTAGGCTGCAACGCCTGCGGCGAAGAGTGAGGCGCTGAGGAAGAGGCTGGGCAGGTCATCGTAGGGGCGTGCGCTGAACTCCCACCAGTGGTATCGCTGGTTTCCGCCGTATCCCCAGTACCACAACACGACGGCGGTTGCTGCGGGCAGGGTCCAGGCTAGTCGCCATCCGAGGATTGATCCTGCGATCAGAGCAAGTCCGAACCAGGCGGTCCAGGCACGAGCGGTGATTGCGAGTACCGCTGGGTGCAGCACGATTGCACAGATGGCCAGGTAGATCGCTAAGCAGCCGAGACTCAGGCCGGTTAGATAGCGGCGCTGCATCGACATCAGGTGCTGGGTTGCGACCACTTCCAGGTCGGCGAGCGGGCTGGTCAGCGCGAGGACGGGTAGTACGGCGGCGCCCATGGCGATCATGCGCCACAGGGGAATTGTCGCCCTGCTCGCTTCGACGGCGGTGGGGATCGGTGTCTGCACCAAGCCGAACCAGGCGGCAAGACCGCCCAGCAGAACCGTGACGGCCAGGACGGACCGAGCAGGCCTGACAGCGAGAAACAGCCGGAGCCCGCTTGTTGCCACGGGCACGTCAGTGTCCGGGCCGACAGTAACGCCCACGGAGATCACTCACCTCTCCTTCAGTCCAGCGGAACTGATCGGTGCGGGGCAGATCTTTGGCGACGGCCCGTCCCTTCGCCCACGCCTGCTGCAACCCCTCTGGGGCGTTGGTGTGGTAGTCGGGGCTCCCTCCGCCAACCAGATAGGCCTCCAGCCACTTGTCGACGACCGCAAGTCGGATCTGGTCCGGTTCGGTGATCTCCATCCAGTCGCACGCCTGGAGGTCCTGCAAGCCGAAAGTCACGTTGGTGATCGCCTTGCCGATGTCACCGGCGTAAGACCACCGGCTCCCCTCCAAGATGTGAAAGACCGGCGAGTCGGCCTCGTAGTCGAGGTGTTTCGTCCCGTCGGGTCCGATGTAACTGCTCTTCACCAGTCCGATTTCGTTGATTAGCGGTGGACGCTTGAAGGCGCTGGGAAGCTGGTCGATGCGTGCGTTGATCTCCCGCAACTCTGGAAGATACTTCTCGTGCTCGGGCCAGATACACAGCCTCGTCGAACCGTCGAGGCAGAGCGCCTTGTCGCCCAGCGGTTCCCGGTCGGCAACCACGGCAGTAACGCCCATGACCACAAGGAGGGACAACGCTACCGGGAGCAGTGCGGCGGCTCTGCGTCGCCGCTGCCGCGGCGCCTCGACGCCGGCCAGCCACAGGGTGACCAGCAGCAGGGCCGCAGCGAGGCCCAGGCGGAGGGCCATCGGCACCGGAGCGACCGCTACCTCCGGCCGGCCGGACACCACGACGAATCCGACACGGTCCAGTAACACGGTGAGAAGCAGGAAGCCCATCGCCGCCGCAAAAGCAGAGAAGACGGGGCCGAGCAGCCGGCCGCACGCCCAGCCGAGAGCGACCGCCAACAGGATCGCGAACAGACCGAGCAGAACGTAACCCAGCCACAGATGCACGCCCGGCGGAAAGGTGCGGGCGGTCACCGTAAAGGCCACCACTTGGCCGATCAGGTAAGGAACCAGCAGCACGGCGAGGGCCGCGGCGAGTCGGTGCGCCTCGACACGTGCGGGATGGACACGCGCCGCCCTCAGTTGCTCCTCGACCCCCTGCCGCGTGGGTGCGCTCGCCGCCCATGCTGCCGCGCCGGCTCCGAACACCCCCAACAGGTACGCGGGTACCTGCCCGGCCGCACCATGTGGGCTCGTCTAGCAGCACAAGCCGGGGCTGCCCGACAACCGCCCAGGCAATACCGGCACGTCTGCGCATGCCGCCGGAGAGGCTGCCCATCTTCGACCGCCTGCGGTCGGTGAGGTCGACCATCTCCAGCGCCTCGCCGACCGACCGTCGCCACCGCTTGGCCGGGAGCCCTCGCATCCAGGCCGCATAAGTCACGAAGTCGGTGACTGTCATCTTCGGGTCGAAGCCGAACTCTTGCGGCAAATAGCCGATCCGGTCGCGAACGAACCGGGCGGATTTCTCCCCTGATACCTGTATGCCATCGATGTATATGCGGCCGTTTCGTGGTGGCATGACGGTCGCGAGTGTGCGGAGCAAAGTAGTCTTACCTGCCCCGTTCGGGCCCAAGAGGGCGGTGATCCCTGGTTGCAGTGCGGCGCTCAGGTTGTCGATGACAGTCGACGTTCCATAGCCCTGGGAAAGTGTGTCGAGTACTACGCTCATGCAAAAGGCTCTCTCGTTTCAGGTAATACGCGAATGAAGGAGTGTGGCTGTCAGCCACACTCCTTCACCCATCACCAGCAGTTGTTACACGTAGGTCGGCAAGTGGCGGCGTCGGTGCTTTCTGTTGCGGCCTGCCAGTGCAGGGTCTCATGTGGATGGCATGCTTGTTCTCGACGGCAGGGGGCAGGGTGGGCAGGTCGGCTCCTCGCCCTGCTTGCGCCGCTTGGCCAGCTTGTTCATGGGGAAGGTCAGAGGAAGTGCAAGCGCCGTCGCGGTCGGCGGTCAGGTGTGCCCGTCCGGTGTCGGGGTCCACGCGCCCGGCGGGCGGGGGGACAGTTCGCGCCAGCCGTCCGTGCCGGCGAGCAGCGCGCGCACGGTCTCCTCCGCCTCCTCCACGCTGTCGTACTCGTAGAACCGGGAGACTCCCTCGGCGCCGCCGGCCCGCTGCTCGACGTGCCACCGGTCGGCGTCCACCCGGAGGAAGACGTCCCGCCGGGCCAGCCGCCCCCACCTGCCGTTCCACCAGTGCCTACGCTGCTCCATGCCCGGACTCTATCGAACACCTGTACGACACGAGTCGGCCCCCGCGGGAATCCCACGGGGGCCGGCGTGCGGGGTGCGCGTCAGCGCGGAGCGGGGGGCTCGGCGCGGCGGCCGAGCACGTCGTCCAGGGCGCCGCGCTGCTGGGCGGGGGTGGCGTGACCGGCGGCGACCAGCGCGTCCCGGATCTCGGTCAGCAGCTTGATCTCCTCGCTCGGCGCCTTCGGCGGCGGCTCCTCGCCCCGCTGCCGCCGCTCGGCCAGCTTGTTCATCGGGAAGACCACGAGGAAGTAGAGGGCCGCCGCAGTCAGCAGGAAGGTGATCGCCGCGTTGACGAAGGCCACCCAGTCGAACGGGATCTCACCGCGGAACTTCGGCGTGGTCCCGCTGATGCCTTTCTTACTGCCGGTGATCAGCAGGATGAAGACCCTGACCAGTGGTTCGAGGAACGACTTGGTCAGCTGCGTGACCACCCCGGTGAACGCCGCGCCGATGACGACGCCGACCGCGAGGTCGACGACGTTTCCGCGCATGATGAAGTCCTTGAAGCCCTTGAGCATCCGTACTCCCGTGCTGTCCGGTTTACCGTTGTCCGGAGCAACCTATGCCGTTCGGAGAATCTCAGCGATTCTCTTCCTGCTTCGTAGGTCCGTGCCCTGGCGTGCCGGGGTCTTACAGGTCCTCCACAGGCGTTTGGTGTCTCCGGGGAACTGCCCGGCGACATGACTGTCAGGTGGCGGCGTGCATGGCGGCCAGCAGGTTCCGGGCGGCGTTGTGGTCCCGCTGGTGGATGCTGCCGCACTGGCACGTCCACACCCTGTCGGACAGGGTCAGGCCGGTGTTGATCGCCGCGCAGTCGCCGCAGGTTTTGCTTGACGGGTACCAGCGGTCGGCCGCCCACAGCGTCGATCCGTACCAGGCGGTCTTGTATTCCAACTGCCGCAGGAACTCGCCGAACCCGGCGTCGGACACGGCGCGGGCCAGGCGACGGTTGCGGAGCA